>NZ_JBYTAH010000060.1:0-49825 GCF_058787975.1 Cupriavidus sp. FW305-26 | reverse complement strand
AGCCTGCAGCGCGCGTCGCACATTGCGGCATGGCGGGCGTCCCGGCCCACCTGCGTGGCCGTGGCGGGCCACGCCATGGCACTGCATGGCTGCAGGCAGCGTTGGGCTGAGCTTCCGCGCTCATGCGATGCCCCGCTCCGCAGGGCGCATCGGATCACAGCTTATAGCGCAGCCCCTGCGGCCATCGGCAATGCGAGGTGGCTGCCTTGCCCCCCGCACCTGCCACGGCTCTCGCCCACGCGCGAACTCCAATCGCGATACACACCCAATACCCCGCAGCGCCGCCCCCCCCGGCAGGCCGTCGACAAGACGCGAAGCCTGCGTGAACCGCATGCCTTGTCGCGCGGCTCCCCCTTCGCAAGTCGATTGCGCGCCCACCCCTGCGCACGCCTGCGATTGCAGCGAAGAACAGCCATCTCACATGCCATGTTTCCAACGTGAATCACGCGCCCGCGCGAGCCTGCAGCCCCCTGCACACAAGGGTTTGCAGGGAGTGTCTGTGAAACCTGCAGGCACTCTCGCGGCCCTGGCGTACTTTGCAATGTTTCGATCCGGAAACGTTGCCTCGGCAGAAGGCGTTCTCATCCGTCAGTCTGGCCGTCACCGGAAAAAAGGGAGCGAAGCAGCCAGGAGGACTACCGACTGCGACGAATGCCGATCTTCGGCGCGAACGTTGCCTCATGCTTTTGGATGAAATTGCCGCCCTCTTTCGTCAGCGCGGCCCACTTGAGCACTTCCCGCGATCTAGGACATCTGTAGCGGGGTCCGGAATGGCTTGCAAGACCCGCGTTTCCACCCAGCAACGAAGCGTGGCCGAAAAGCCGCTTGCAGGCCCGCCGAGCCTGCGGCCACCGCGCATCGCTACCCGCAAACCCTTGTGGCACAACGGTTTCCACTGGCCTGGCCTGGCGTTTGCCTATGTCAGGCACGCGGCACCGCAGTCCTGACTGCCGCGATGCCGGCGCAACGTTCGCCGGCATCAGTTCCAGAAAGATAAGGGGAGTTTCACCATGCCAGTCGCACGCCAACCTGCGATGCCACACCGGAATATCGGCCACGCTGCTGCTGCCAGGGGCACCAGCAGCGCGCAGTTCCGTTGCATGGCGCGTGCAGGCCATGTGCAGCACGCCGCGCGGTGCATGCATGCGTCGGCACAACGCCGGCTGCAGTCACGCAACCCACGCGGTGTGCACGGCGGTCCCGGCCAGTGGCCATTTCACGCCTGCGCAATCTGCGCGCCGCCCTGCTGCCGGATTTCCAAGCATTGATATCAGATGCCGTTGTTGCCCTATCTGCAGTTCCAAAGTTCTGCAGTGCTTGTTCCCAACCAAAGGAGTTTGTCATGCAAAACCTGACCACCATGATCAAGCAGTTCATCCGTGATGAAGACGGTGTGACCGCCATTGAATATGGCCTCATCGCCGCACTCATCGCAGTTGTCATCATCGTTTCGGTGACGCTTATTGGCACGAACCTGAACCTCATCTTCAAATACATCGGCGATACCCTCACCAACGCCGTACCGGCCTGATAGCCGATCCGCACGCATGGCCGCCCTGTTCCGGACGGCCATGCGGCACGGACTCCCGCTCGACACGCCAACACAGACACCGGAGACGCCAAATGCCGAAGCTCCTCGCCAGGTCAAAAGATTTTTTGCGCGACGACTGGGGTGTCTCCTCTATCGAATACGCATTGCTCGGCAGTCTGATCGCAATGGCAATTGTCGTTTCCGTCGCCACGCTCAGCAATGCCGTGAAAGCCATGTACGAGTTGATCGCCTCCAGGATGCCCTGATCTATCCGACCAGCGCACGCCCCGGACACAACCCAAGCTACCTTCCACTATCGCCATGCAAGCCGCCACTGCCCTCGCCCCCCTCGTTGGCCCCGCCACGATCGGCATCGTGCTCACAGCCGCGGCCATCGACCTGGACCGCCGCCGCATTCCCAACTGGCTGACCTTCGGCGCCTGGATCGCTGCGCTGCCCTTGATGGCAACAATTCATGGCCCTGCCGCCGGTTCGCTGGCGTGGCTCTATGGCTGGACGGTGGGCCTGGTGCTGTTTCTGCCGTTCTATCTGATGCGCGGCATGGCGGCCGGCGACGTCAAGCTGATGGCAGCCGTGGGTGCCTGGCTCGGCGGCAGCATGGCGCTGAAGATCGCACTGGCAACCTGCGTGATTGGTGGGGCCTGGGCGTTGGTACAGGTGCTTGCCACAGGACAGGGACGCTCGACCCTCGCCCGAGTGGGCCACATGCTGATCGCCGCCCTGGTGCCGGGTTCCCGGCCGGTGCAACCGCAAGCCGAGGCGTCAGCCGGCTCCATGCCTTACGGCGTAGCGATTGCCGCCGGGACGCTGACGATGCTCTTTGCCGGCACATGACACAAGCCACAAGCGACACAACGCGCCGACCAGTCACGGGCGCCTGCAGGAACGAGAACACACTGACCAGCGAACAGGGGATGGCAATGAACGAGCATCACGACTCAGGTCACGCACCACGGCTCCTTGAGCCCGTCGCGACCGGCAGGAATGTCCATGCCGAGCATGGCACGCTGCCGGTGCCGCCCTGGCACGTGCTGCCGCGCACGATTGCCGATACCGGCCTGGAGATCGCACAGTTGCTCGGGCTGCTGATGAAGGCCGCCTACCAGCACCGCACCGTCACGCTGGCAGTACTGACCGACACGCTCAAGCTGCCGGCACTGGTGGTCAATGAAATCGCGGCCGTCGCCGTGCGCGAGCGCCTGCTGGAGATCGCGCACCGCGGCGCCAGCGACCTGGATGTGCGCTTCCGGCTCACTGACGCCGGCTATACCCGCGCGGCGGAAGCCTCGGCGCGCTGCAGCTATGTCGGCACTGCGCCGGTCACGCTGGATGCGTACCTCGATGCCATCAAGCGCCACTCGGTCAACCAAGCTTCCGTGACCAAGGCGGACGTTACTGCCGCCTTCCATGACCTGGTGATCCCGGTCCATCTGCTCGACGCAATCGGCATGGCGCTGAACACCTGCCGCGCGCTGATGATCTACGGCCCGCCCGGAAGTGGCAAGACTTACCTGGCGCAGCGCCTGGGCACGCTGCTGCCTGGCGCGGTACCAGTGCCGCATGCCATCACCGTCGCCGGCGAAATCATCCAGGTGTTCGATCCGCTGGTCCATGTGCCGTTCGACGACAGCGAAGCCTCGCTGGCGCGCCGCTCGCTGGACCGCCGCTGGGTCCTGTGCCATCGCCCGGTGGTGCTGTCCGGCGGCGAGCTGACGCTATCCATGCTGGACCTGCGCTATGACCGCGTCTCCGGCTTCTACCAGGCGCCTCCTCACATGAAGGCCAACAATGGCATCTACATCATCGATGACCTGGGCCGCCAGCTGGTTGGCGTCAGCGACCTGCTGAACCGCTGGATCGTGCCGCTGGATCGCAGCATTGACATGTTCACGCTGCAAACCGGCGTGCGCTTCTCGGTGCCGTTCGATGTCTGGCCAGTGTTCTCGACCAACCTCGAACCGTCGGAGCTGGGCGACGACGCCTTCCTGCGCCGGCTCGGCAGCAAGCTCTACGTGGGCCCGCTGTCGGTCGACGACTACCGCGAAGTCTATCAACGCACCGCCGCTGGCTTCGGACTGACCAGCACGGATGCGATGTTCGATTTCCTGGTCGACAGCCTGCACTACGCCAGCGATACGCCGCTGCTGGCCTGCATCCCGCGCGACCTGCTGCGCCTGGTGGACTCGGGCGTGCGCTACCACGGCCATGCCGCACAGGTTACCGAGGCAGGCCTGGTGTCTGCATGGCAAGGCTACTACGGGCTGCGCGCTTCGGCCGATGCCATGCCATCGCTAGGCGCTGGCCATCGATGGTCGGATGACCATCGCGCCGCAAGCTGAACTGCACCACCGAACCATCGGACAACTGTAGGGGGAGAATCATCATGAAAAACACACGCGCAATCCTGATGCTGCTGATTGCCCTCGTCGCCGGCGTGGCGGCAGTGGTATCCGCGTCGCGATGGCTGGTCCAGCAGTCGTCCAGCTCGGTCAGGCAGGTGGTCGTCGCCGCCAACGACCTCAACCTCGGCCAGCCGCTCAACGGCAGCCAGCTGCGCATTGTCAGCTGGCCGACAGGCAGCGTGCCGCCCGGCGCGTTTGAGGACATGAAGGCGCTGGAGGGCCGCGTGGTCCGCACCAGCCTGCAGCGCGGCGAGCCCGTCCTCGACGCCAAGCTGGCGCCGGTGGGCACCAAGGGTGGATTGTCCGCCGTGATCAATGACGGCAAGCGTGCCATCACGGTCCGCGTCAACGACGTGGTGGGCGTGGCCGGCTTCGCGCTGCCGGGCAACTACGTCGACGTGATCGTCAATACCAACGAAGAAGCCAAGACCACGCAGAGCGGCAGCATCTCGAAGATCGTGCTCGAGAAAATCCTGGTGCTGGCGGTAGCGCAACAGGTCAGCCGCGACGACACCCAGCCCAAGGTGGTCAATGCGGTGACGCTGGAAGTCACGCCCGAACAGGCCGAGAAGCTCGACGTGGCGCGTAGCGTCGGCACGCTGTCGCTGGTGCTGCGCAACCAGCTGGATGTGGCCGACATCAGCACCGGCGGCGCCACCAAGGGAACGCTGCTTGGCAAGACACCGGAGGCACCGGCCAAGGTGGTGACCAAGACCGAGACGCGCACCGTAGTCAAGACTCGTACGGTAGCGGCGGCGCCCGCACGCTCGGGCAATTGCATCGGCGTGCTGGCAGGCATGCAGGGTGGCGTCGAGTGCTTCTGAGCACCTACGCCAGCCATCCAACAAATTCTGAGCTGCAACAGCCTCTCCGGGGGGAGATTCAAAATGAACCAGAAACGATCCGAAGCTGCAGGCGGCACCCGCATCCTGGTGCTGGCCGCCATCCTCTGCACGCCGCTGGCTGCTGCGGCGCAGGCCGCCATTGAGGCTGGCAACCTGACCAAGGCAACCGCACCGGCTGCCGCCAAGGCCCCCCAGGGCCCGATGCAGATGACCATCAGCATGACGCCCGGAGCCGCCGCACCGGCCGCGTCGGCTCCGCCCGTGACTTCAGGCGAGGCGCGCGGGCCCAACTGCACCGGCGCGATCCGCAGCGAATCCAGCGTGATGGTGGCGGTCGGCAAGTCACAGCTGATCACGCTGCCGGAGCCGGTTCGCAACCGCACGCTGGGCAATCCCGCCGTCGTGCAGGCCACCATGGTGTCGCCGCAGACGCTCTACGTGCTGGGCCGCACGGTGGGCACCACCAACATGATTGTGCAGGGCCGCAGCGGCAGCTGCACCATCATCAACGTGGTGGTCAATGCCGATGCGGGCGGCCTGCAGACCTCGCTCGGCCAGCTGTTGCCCGGCGAGCCCGGCATCCGCGTCATGACCGCGGCCGATAACCTGGTGCTGACCGGCAGCGTCACCAACGCGCAGGCCGCACAGCAGGCAATGGAGATCGCCCAGGCCTACGCCAACGCTGCGCACAGCGGCGACGGCAACGGCAACGGCAACAAGAAGGGCAGCGTGCTGAACATGCTGTCGGTCGACACACCGCAGCAGGTGATGCTGGAAGTGAAGGTGGCGGAGGTGTCCAAGACGCTGCTGAACCAGCTCGGTTCCGCGGTGAATCTTCAGGGCGGCTTCGGGTCCTGGAGCGGCGGTCTGGTAACGTCGTTGCTGACCGGCGCGTCGGCGGCCTTTTTCGGCAGCAAGGCCAACAACAGGCCATTCGAGTTCGCCATCGATGCGCAGAAGAACGACAGCCTGGTCAAGATCCTGGCCGAGCCGAACCTGGTCACCATCAGCGGCCAGGAAGCTAGCTTCCTGGCGGGCGGCAAGATCTATATCCCGGTGGCGCAGTCCAACGTGCTGAACGGGGCCGGCACCGTCACGCTGCAGGAGGAAGAGTTCGGTGTGGGCCTGAAGTTCACGCCCACCGTGCTGGCCAACGGCCGCATCCACCTGAAGGTCGCGCCGGAAGTGTCCGAACTGTCGCCCACGGGCGCCACCATCCGTGGCGGCACCCTGGCAGGCCAGACCATTCTGCCGGTGATCACCACCCGCCGCGCCTCCACCACCGTGCAGATGCGCGACGGCGAGAGCTTCGCCATCGGCGGTCTGCTGACCGACAGCGCGCGCGGCTCGCTCAAGGCGCTGCCGGGTGCTGGCGAAGTGCCGGTGCTGGGCACGCTGTTCCGCAGCACGCAGTACCAGCAGGACCTGTCCGAGCTGGTGTTCATCATCACGCCGCGCCTGGTCAAGCCGATGCAGACCAGCAACTACCCGCTGCCGACCGACAGCTTCTCCACGCCCAACCCGCTGTCGCTGTACTTCATGGGCAATATGGAAGGCGACGGCAAGCGCGCGCCGCAACCCGCGCCGGCGCCGTCGCAGCCCGCCGCGCCGGCCGCAGCGCCCGCCACGCCGCCTACGGCACCGCGCAGCGAAGGCACGCCCAACACCTCGGTCTCTGCCGTGCCGAATGGCAAGCCTCTGGATGAGCCTGCGCCGGCTACGCGGGAACCAGTTGCCGGCGCCAGCAAGCTTCCTGCCCTGCCAGCCCCGGCGCTCGCCCGCAACACGGTGGCCGCGCCGCCGGCCGAGGACACCACCGCGCGCATCGCCCGCATCGAAGCCACCGCCGCCCGCCTGGCCCAGGCCAGGGCCGCCGCTATGGCCGGCCGCACCGCATCGGGCGGCAACTGATCCGCCGCGCCACCAGCAGAACCGGAGAACGACCATGAACAAGACACCGAAGCTTTCGCGCAGCGCCACCGTCGTGGTGCTGGGTAGCCTGGCCTGCCTGGGCCTGTCGGCCTGCATGACCTCAACGCCGGTATGGGACGGCCAGCGCGGCGTCGCGCTGGCCACCGTCACGCAGATGCAGATCATCAATCCCGACGCGCCTGCCGGCCTTCCGACCGTCACCGGCACCGACGGCAAGACCGCCGTGGCGGCGATGAAGAACTTCGACCGCTCGCTGTCAAAGAGCCAGCAAGGCGGCGCCCCCTCCATGACCATCGATTTCGGCGCAGGCGGCTATGGCGGCGTGGGCGTGGGTGGTGGCGGCGGCAGCCGCTGAGCACCGGAACCGCGGGAGGCGATCATGTCTACATCGGGCTTCGCACGACCCAGGCTGATACGGCGCGCGCGCCAGCGTGGCGCAGTTGCCATCATCGTCGGGCTGTCGCTGGCAGTGCTGATCGGCTTTGTCGGGCTGGCACTTGATCTGGGCAAGCTCTATGTAACCAAGAGCGAGCTGCAGAACAGCGTCGATGCTTGCGCGCTGGCTGCTGCGCGCGACGTAACGGGGGCCACGCCGCTGCTCGTGTCCGAGGCGGCCGGCCTCACAACGGGCACAAGCAACGCCGCCCTGTTCCAGGGCAAGGCAGTGGAAATGTTTGAGAACCTCAACGTCTCATACAGCGACACACCTGACAATACCTTCTACACCAAGGACAAGGTGCCGTACTCGCTCGACAAGGTCAAATACGTGAAATGCACGGCCGAGCGCACAGGTATTGCCCACTGGTTCATCCAGGTCCTCAACGCGCTGCCAGGCATGGATATCAAGCCCAGCACCGTCAATGCCATGGCTGTCGCGACCACTACCAGCGCCCAAACCGCCTGTGCCATCCCGGTCTATATCTGCACGCCGCAAACGGCGAATCCGGTGAGAACCGCTTACAACCGGGGCGACTGGATCAAGTCCAAGGACGAGTCGGATCCGTACGGTCCCGGCAGCTTTGGCTGGGCTGACCTTTCGCCCCCGGGAGGCGGCGCCTCCGAACTGGCAGACCTCCTTGCCGGCAGCGGACAGTGCGACCTGTCGGTAGTGGGCTCCAAGGTTGGCCAGCCAGGCGGCATCTCAGCGCTGATACCGGCGTGGAATACCCGCTTCGGTATCTATACCGGCTCTTACAAGGGGCCGGAGAATGGCGCGCCGGACTTTGCGGGCTATGCGTACAGCGTCACGACATGGAATCCGCCCAACGGCGGCAACGCCTACGCGGATTTCATCCAGAAGCGGGGCGCCAACGAACCGTACCAGACCGATGCGAACAGCGGGCTGAAGACCAAGGGCACGCCGTCGACCAAGCTGGTCCACCAGGCTGGCGCCGACCGCAGGCTGGTACAGGTACCAGTGGTGAACTGCAATGACCTTGCCGCTACCAAGCAAGCCACGGTGGACTCCTGGGCTTGCATGCTGATGGTGCAACCCATGCAGGAGCCCAGCGTAAAGGATGTGACTTACATCGAGTACCTTGGCGATTCGAAGGATCCAACCAGCCCGTGCGCGACTCAGGGCGTGCCCGGATCCAGCACGGGTGCTGGTCCCCGCGTGCCGGTGCTGGTGCAATAGGAGCCGATCATGAAGCGATGCAGGCAACGCAGGTGCAATCGACGCGGAGCGGTCGCCGTGGAGTTCGCGCTGATCCTGGTGCCCTTGCTTATGCTGGTGACCGGGGTGGCGGAGTTCGGGCGCGCCATCTACCAGTACAACGCCCTGGCCAAGGCCACGCGTGATGCGGCACGCTTCCTGTCGCAGTACGCGCCCAGCGAGCCGAATTACCCGCTGGACCAGGCGAAATGCATTGCCGTCTATGGCAAGACCACCTGCAGCGGCACGGTACTTGTGAAAGGCCTCAGCCCGTCGATGGTAGTCGTCTGCGACCGCGTTGAATCGACCGGCTGCGGCGGCAAGCAGTTTGCCAACGTCCCCATCTATGAAGGCGGAGGCAGTTCAGGCACGCCGGCGGGCACCATCAACCTGGTTGAAGTGAAGATCTCGGGCTTTACCTACTCGCCAATCCAGTCCTACCTCAATGTGGGAGCCCTGGCGTTCTCCGATATCGCAACGGTAATGAGGCAGGTGCTATGACTCCAATCCGTGCCATGCACCAGCGTTCACGCCAGGCCGGCGCAACCGCCATCGAGTTCGCCCTGGTTGCCAGCATCTTCTTCATGCTGCTGATCGGCATTGCAGAATTTTCTCGCGTGCTGTTTTACTGGAACACCGCCGGCGAAGCCACCCGACTGGGTGCACGCATCGCGGTGGTGTGCGACGTCACAGACACAGCCATCAAGGACAGGATGACGTATCTGATGCCCTTGCTGAAGGACACCAATATCCAGGTCGCCTACGAGCCAAGTGGCTGCGACGCCGACGCCGACACCGCGCGCAATTCTTGCCGCTCCGTCACCGTCAGTGTGGCTGACGTCTCGGTCAAGACCTTCATTCCGGTCGTTCCGATCACGGTATCGATGCCTCCGTTCTCCACCACGCTGCCGCGGGAGAGCCTTGACTCTGCCACCAGCGGCAAGATCTGCAACTAGCGCGCATGAACCAGGAGCACACCATGCTCAGAATTCTGATCGTTTCCGAAGACGCCGACCGGCTGGCCGAGATCAACCGGCTCAGCACCGTAGTTGGCAACTTCCAGGCCATGACGCTGCAGGAAGGCCTGTCTCGTTTCCCGTTCCATGCCAGCCGGCTGCGCATGGCCGACCTGCTCATCCTGGAACTGCCGGCCATCAATGCCTCGCAGATGCACGCCATCGAGACCCTGCGCCAGCAACACCCTGAACTGCCCTGCATCCTGATCACGCAGGCACCCAGCTCCGAGGTGCTGATCAAGGCCATGCGTGCCGGCATCCGCGATGTGCTGTCGTGGCCGCTGGACAAGGGGCAACTGGCCGAGGCGCTCAAGCGCGTGGAAGTCGGCCACGTGCCGCGTGCGCAAGAAACCGGACAGGTGATTTCGGTAATCTCGTGCAAGGGCGGCGCGGGTACCAGCTTCGTGGCGGCCAATCTGGGCGACGCGCTGGCCCGGCACCTTGACAAGCGCGTGCTGGTGGTGGACCTAAACCGGCACTTCGGCGACCTGACCTATATCGTCAGCGACAAGACCCCGCCCTCCACACTGCCCGATATCTGCAGCCAGATCGACCGTATGGATGCCGCCTTCCTGGAAGCCTGCCTGGTGCATGTGGACAACGGCTTCGACGTGCTGGCGGGTGCGGCCGATCCAATCAAGGCCAGCCAGATCCAGAAGGACAAGCTGGAGTGGATCCTCTCGGTGGTGCAGCCGGCCTATGACTTCGTGATCTTCGACCTGGGCCAGAGCATCGACCCGTTGTCGATCGGCATGCTGGATCACAGCGACCGCATCTGCGTGGTGGCCGAGCCAGCCCTCTCTTTCGGCCGACCGGGCCGTCGCCTGCTCGATATCCTGCGTGCGCTGCACTACCCCACCGACAAGGTCCGCCTGGTGCTGAACCGCACCGGCCGCAAGAACGAGATGCCGCGCGCAACGATGGAGGAGATCTTCGGCATGAAGGCCGCCTTTACCCTGCCCGACGACCCCGCTGCCGTGGATGAGGCCGTCAGCCACGGCGAGCCTGTCGCCAAGCTGAGCCGGCGCAGCGCCATGGCGCGCGCGCTGCAGGCCATGGCCACGCAGCTGTGCGCCACGCCGGAAGCCGAGCGGCGCAGCAGGCCCGAATCGGTATCGCCGCTGCGCAGGCTGATGCTGCGCGCGCGGAGCACCTGAATACCCTGACAACGGCCAGCCTGGGCGGCGGCCAACCGAAGCCGATAACGAGGAGTTCATCATGTCCATTCGCGAGCAGCTGGCCAATGCCGGGCCTGCCTTCACTGCCAACGGCCACGCCGCAATCCAGTTTGCGACGTCGGCAGCCTCCGTGTCGGGCGGCTACCACCAACTCAAGCGCGACGTGCACGAGACCGTGCTGGACCGCGTGGAGCTGGAGCGGCTGGCGCGCTATCCGCAGGAGCAGGTGCGACAGGAGATCGCTGCACTGGTCAACCTGATCATCGACGAACAGAAAGTGCTGCTCAACGAAAACGAGCGGCGCCAACTGACGGTTGAGATCTACGACGAGATGTTCGGCTTCGGCCCGCTCGAGCCCCTGCTTCATGACCCCACCGTGTCGGACATCCTGGTCAACACCGCACGCCAGACCTATGTGGAGCGGCGCGGCAAGCTGGAACTGACCGACGTGGTGTTCTACGATGACGCGCACCTGATGAAGGTGATCGAGAAGATCGTGTCGCGCGTGGGGCGCCGCATCGACGAGACCAGCCCGATGGTCGACGCACGCCTGCCCGACGGCTCGCGCGTCAACGCCATTATCCCGCCCTCTGCCATCGACGGGCCGCTGCTGTCGATCCGCCGCTTTTCCGTGAATCCGCTGCAGGTGTCCGACCTGGTGAACCTGCGCAGCCTGACGCCGCCGATGGCGCAGCTGTTGCAGGCGCTCTCGCAGGCCAAGGTCAACGTGCTGGTGTCGGGCGGCACCGGCAGCGGCAAGACCACGCTGCTGAACATCCTGTCGGGCTTTATCCCGGAAGACGAGCGCGTGGTCACCATCGAGGATGCGGCCGAACTGCAGCTGCGCCAGCCCCATGTGCTGCGGCTGGAAACGCGACCACCCAATATTGAAGGCAAGGGCGAGATCACCCAGCGCGCACTGGTGCGCAACGCACTGCGCATGCGCCCCGACCGCATCATCCTGGGCGAAGTGCGCGGCGGCGAGGCGCTGGACATGCTCAACGCAATGAACACCGGCCACGAGGGCTCGCTCACCACGATCCACGCCAACACCCCGCGCGACGCGCTGACGCGCCTGGAGAACATGGTCAGCATGGCCGGCCTGACCATGCCGGCCAAGGCCATGCGGCAGCAGATCTCCTCGGCCATTACGGTGATCGTGCAGGCGGCGCGCATGACCGACGGCCGGCGCAAGATCATCAGCATCCAGGAGATCACCGGCATGGAGGGTGACATCATCAATATGCAAGAGATCTTCACCTTCCAGCGCACGGGCGTGGACAAGGATGGCACGGTCCGCGGCAATTTCCGGGCGACCGGGGTCTATCCCAAGTTTGCCGAGCGGCTGCGCGTGTTCGGCGTGGGGCTGCCGGATGAGACCTATGACCCGGCCAAGCGCTTCGAAGTCTGATCCGCCTGGCACGATACAACAGCAAACAATCCCGGGGAGCTACACATGAGCACGATCTTCTACGCCTTCGGCATCCTGCTGTTCGTGGCCGTGGTGCTCTGCGTCGAGGGCATCTACCTGTGGTGGAGCAACGCCCATGGCCCCGCGGCCAAGCGCATCGAGGCGCGGCTGCGGGCGCTGTCGGCGGGCGGACATGTCAGCGCAGAGCAGTTGTCGATCCTGAAGAAGCGCATGCTGGCAGGCTCGCCGCGCTTGCAGAAGTGGCTCATGAGCGTGCCCCGCGTGGGCGCGCTGGACCGGTGGCTGGAGCAATCCGGCAGCACCTGGTCGGTGGCGCAACTGCTGGGCTACTGCGCGATGGTGGCGCTGTGCACGGTGGCACTGATTCCGCTGTTGCCGATCCCGGTACCGCTGGTGCTCGCCGGCGCGGCGCTGGCCGCCCTGCTGCCAGTGCTGCATGTGATGCGCCAGCGCGCCAAGCGGATCAAGCGGATGGAGGCACAGCTGGCTGATGCCGTCGACATGATCAGCCGTTCCCTGCGCGCCGGGCACTCATTCAGTGGCGCGCTCGGCATGGTCGGGCAGGAAATGAAGGCCCCGATCGGGCCGGAGTTCCGCACCACCTTCGAGGAAATCAATTATGGCGTGGCACTGGACGAGGCCATGACCAACCTTGCCATCCGGGTACCGGTGGGCGACCTGCGCTATTTCGTCATCGCGGTGCTGATCCAGCGTGAAAGCGGCGGCAACCTGGCGGAGATCCTCGACACCATCGGCACGATGGTGCGCGAGCGGCTGAAGCTGTTCGACAAGATCCGTGTGCTGTCGGCGGAAGGCAAGATGTCCGCGTGGGTGCTGGGGCTGTTGCCCTTCGGCACTGCCGGGCTGATTCTGGTGGTGAATCCAGGCTTCATGAAGGTGCTGTGGGAGGACCCGATTGGCTTGCGCATGATCGGCGGCGCGCTGGTATCAATGACCTTCGGTGTGCTGTGGATGCGCAAGATCATCCGTATCCGGGTATGAATGTGCAGCGTGCGGTTCCACAAGTACATGCAGTGCTCGAAGAAGCAGGGCTTGGACAGCTATCCTGACGGGAGTCCATCATGCAAGGCATTATCCAGGGGTTTCAGGCGGACCAGTTTGTCGTGCTCGCGCTGATCTTCGTGGCGGCGTTCGGCACGGTGTTCGGGGTGCTCTACGTGTTCTCGCCCAACCGCTTGCGGGGGCGGGCGGAGCAGATTGCAGGCCAGGCGGGTCAGCTCGGGGCTGATCCTGGCAAGCAGAATCCGCTATACGAAAAGCTGGTGCAATGGGCGCAGCCGGTATCGCGGCTGTCACTGCCCAAGGAGGGGTGGGAGAGCTCGCAGCTGCGCGTGCGCTTCATGAACGCCGGCTGGCGCAATGCCAGTGCCGCACCGCTGTACTTTGCGGCCAAGACCGTTCTGGCCATCGCCCTGCCGATGATCGGGCTGCTGGCAGCCGCCGGCCAGCCCAGCCTGCAGGACCGGAATATCATGTTCGCGTTGCTGGCAGTGCTTGGGGCAATCGGCTACTACCTGCCCAACGTCGTTCTCGCGCGCAAGGTCGCGCAGCGCCAGCGTACGGTGTTTGAAGAGTTTCCGGACGTGATCGACCTGCTGACCGTCTGCGTGGAGGCCGGCCTCGGGCTCGATGCAGCGCTGATGCGCGTGGCCGACGAGCTGGCGCTGCGCTGCCCGGTGCTGGCCGATGAGCTCCAGCTGATGCTGCTGGAGCTGCGCTCGGGCTTCTCGAAGGAAAAGGCGCTGTCGAACCTGTCGCTGCGTACAGGCGTGGAGGACGTGGACAAGTTCGCCTCCATGCTGATCCAGGCCGACCGCTTCGGCACCAGCCTGGGCGAGTCCCTGCGCGTGCTGTCCGACATGCTGCGCACCAAACGCCGCATGCGGGCCGAGGAGCAAGCCGCCAAGATCGCGCTCAAGCTGTTGTTCCCGCTGATCTTCACCATCTTCCCGTCGCTGTTGCTGGTGCTGCTCGGGCCAGCCTTTATCCAGATCTATCGCGTCCTACTGCCGACCATGGCCGGACAGGGAGGGTAATACTTCCGGGAAACCGTGATCGTTTCCCCCGGCTGTCTCCCGGTGCAATGCCGGCTAGACAGTCACTTGCCCGGACCTGGTTCCGGGCTTTTTTGCTTTTCGTCGGGATTCGCGGGACTTGACCAGACGGGCTGGCTTATTAAGAATGCAGGCAATTACCCGCCGCCGTAGCGGCCCATGCAGCGAGCCCCATGCGCCTCCGGAGTCCCCATGAAGCTACGCATCCTGAGCGACCTCCACATCGAGCACAACATGCCGCAGTCCGTGCCTGCCTGCGATGCCGACGTCGTGGTGCTGGCCGGCGACATCGCCAACGGGCGCGACGGCATCGACTGGGCCGCGCGCACCTTCAGCCAGCCGGTGGTCTATGTGCCCGGCAATCACGAATACTACGAAAGCAACTTCGATACCGTGGACCACCTGATGGCCGAAGCCACCGAGGCGCACCCAGGCATACAGGTGCTCAATGGCACCGTGGCCGAATTCAATGGCGCGCACGGACGGGTACGCATCATCGGCACCACCTGGTGGACTGACTACACCCTGTTCGGCACCGACCGGCGCGATGACGCGATGCAGGCTTGCGCGGCTGTGATGCTGGATCACCGCCTGATCGAACTCCACGGCGACGACGGCCGTCCGCGGCATTTCACGCCCCAGGACGCGCTGGCGCGCCACCAGGCCGCGTCGGCCTGGCTGGCGGCGCAACTGGCGCAGCCCTACGATGGCAAGACCGTGGTGGTCACGCATCACGGCCCCGACCTGGGCAGCCTGGACCCGCGCTACTCGCACGACCTGGTCTCGGGCGGCTTCCTGTCGCGCCGGCCCGACCTGGTAGCAAAGGCGGACCTGTGGATCCACGGCCATACCCACACCAGCTTCGACTACTGCATCGACGATTCGCGCGTGGTCTGCAACCCCCGCGGCTACGTCAGCCGCCGCACCGGCGAGCTGGAAAACAAGCGCTTCGACTGGTGCTGCGTGGTTGTGGTCTGACGCGCGCCGGAGCCGGCCTCAGCCCTTGCCGCGCGCATCCCTCAGTTGTAGTTGAAATTGACCGTTGCCACGCTGTCGACCGTGCCTGGCGTGACCGGGCCTACCCGGTAGTACCTCACCCCCAACGGAATGGCCATGGTCATTGCCGCGCCGACATTGCCCATGCCGACATCGGCGTTGAGCGGCAGCGGGGTGCCCGCCGGGCCGCCATTCAGCATCTGCAGGCCAACGCCTTGCGCCGAGCCGTTGTTCCGCAGGACGCTGCCCACGGCGGTGGCATCGCCGCTGATGTTCATCGTGACGATCGACTGGGTGACGCAATTCTCGAGAGTGAGCCCGAATCTCGTCGCGCCCGCGGTCGAGCCGATGGTGGGCAGGGACGAGGCGCTGATCTTGGGCAAGGTAATGACCTGGTTCGCCGTGCCGGCGCTGAGGTTGCAGCTTGGCGGAATGAAGCGGAAGGTCACTGGCGAAGTCATTTGCTCGCCGAACTGGGCCGTCCACGGCCCCGGTCCCGAGCCCCCCGTCCAGCTGTCCTGGTAGCCGAAGCGCATCAGGCTGTCACTGAACGTGCCGCTGGTCAGCACCGTGCTGGTCCGCACCAGGTCCAGCCGGAACCGGAAGGTCTGGGTCGAGGTGCCCAGCGGCATCGTGCAAGGCACCCCGCCCGAAGCCGCCCCCATGCAGTTGGCGCCGAAGTTGTCGCCGCCGTTGGTGCCGTAGCTGGTCGGTGCAATCAGGTTGCCGTCGGGCATGTACATGCGATAGCCCAGTCCCGGCATGGCGGTGGCAAAGGTCTGCTGCGAGATCGAAGTCGCCACCAGCGGCGTCTGCGGCGTGTAGTTCAGGGCCCAGCCATTGGTAGATGGATGCCGCAGTCCGGTGTCGTCGCACGTCACCGTTACGGTAATGGTGGCGCTGGAGATCACCTGGCCGATGCCGGTGGTCTTGCTGATGCTCACCGTGGCCGGCAGGAACGGCGAGGTCACGGTGGTTCCCATGCAGGCAGCATGCGCCTGGGCGTATGCCAGGCACATGAGTGCCGCGCAGGCAAGCACCGAAGGCACGCGCCTGATGCACGCGGTGGCATGAACCAGCCAGCGTCGTGGCGATGTAGTGATTTCGTTTTCCATGGCAGCCATGCTAGGAGGTGGGTTGATCCGGGATTTGCCCGCGGGTTCAATAGGCGGCGATTAGAAATGTAGCCGGCGCCTTCCGCTCCACAAATAGGGCAAGCCTTAGATCAGGGTGAGAGTTTTCTGCGCTCGTGCATGGCAAGGCGCGAGCGTCGCGCTGCCCGGAACGAAAAAACCCCCGCGGGCTCGCACCCGCGGGGGTTTTCCAAGACAGCCTGCCCGTGAGGGCAGTCGGTCGGCGATGAATTACATCATGCCTTCCATGCCGCCCATGCCGCCCATGCCGCCCGGCATTGCCGGAGCCGATTCTTCCTTCGGCGATTCGGCAACTGCGCAGTCGGTGGTCAGCATCAGCGAAGCCACCGAAGCGGCGTTCTGCAGTGCGGTGCGGGTGACCTTGGTCGGGTCCAGCACGCCCATTTCCACCAGGTCGCCGTACTCGCCCGAAGCGGCGTTGTAGCCGTAGTTGCCCTTGCCTTCGATAACCTTGGCAACGACCACCGAAGCTTCTTCACCGGCGTTCAGCACGATCTGGCGCAGCGGCTCTTCCATGGCGCGCAGCACGATCTTGATACCGGCGTTCTGGTCGGCGTTTTCGCCGGTCAGTGCCGAGATCGCAGCGCGGGCACGCAGCAGGGCCACACCACCGCCGGGGACGATGCCTTCTTCCACCGCAGCGCGGGTGGCGTGCAGGGCGTCTTCCACGCGGGCCTTCTTTTCCTTCATTTCGACTTCGGTGGCAGCGCCAACCTTGATCACGGCAACACCGCCGGCCAGCTTGGCCACGCGCTCTTGCAGCTTCTCACGGTCGTAGTCCGAGGTCGCTTCTTCGATCTGGGCGCGGATTTGCTTGACGCGGCCTTCGATCGCAGCTGCGTCGCCGGCGCCGTCGATGATGATGGTGTTTTCCTTGCCGATCTCGATGCGCTTGGCCTGGCCCAGGTCGTTCAGGCCAGCCTTTTCCAGCGTCAGGCCGATTTCTTCAGCGATGACGGTGCCGCCGGTCAGGATGGCGATGTCTTCCAGCATGGCCTTGCGACGGTCGCCGAAGCCCGGGGCCTTGACGGCGGCGGTCTTCAGGATGCCACGGATGTTGTTGACCACCAGGGTCGCCAGGGCTTCGCCCTCGACGTCTTCAGCGACGATCAGCAGCGGGCGGCCGGCCTTGGCCACTTGCTCCAGCACCGGCAGCAGGTCGCGGATGTTGCTGATCTTCTTGTCGAACAGCAGCACGAACGGGTTGTCCAGCTGGACAACCTGCTTTTCCGGGTTGTTGATGAAGTACGGCGACAGGTAGCCGCGGTCGAACTGCATGCCTTCCACGACTTCCAGCTCGTCGGCCAGCGACTTGCCGTCTTCAACCGTGATCACGCCTTCCTTGCCGACCTTGTCCATGGCTTCGGCGATGCGCTCACCGATGGAGGTGTCGCTGTTGGCCGAGATCGCGCCAACCTGGGCGATTTCCTTGCTGGTGGTGGTGGGCTTGCTGACCTTCTTCAGCTCTTCCACGGCGGCGGCAACAGCCTTGTCGATGCCGCGCTTCAGGTCCATCGGGTTCATGCCGGCGGCAACGAACTTCATGCCTTCGCGCACGATCGACTGGGCCAGCACGGTAGCGGTGGTGGTACCGTCACCGGCGTTGTCGCTGGTCTTGGAAGCCACTTCCTTGACCATCTGGGCGCCCATGTTCTGCAGCTTGTCCTTCAGCTCGATTTCCTTGGCCACGGACACGCCGTCCTTGGTCACGGTCGGGCCGCCGAAGCTGCGCTCCAGCACCACGTTGCGGCCCTTCGGGCCCAGGGTCACCTTGACTGCGTTGGCGAGGATGTTCACGCCTTCGACCATCTTGGCACGTGCGGCGTCGCCGAACACTACGTCTTTAGCTGCCATTCTTGAATCTCCTGAAATCTGTACGGGGTGGCGGTCAGTTGGTGAATTACTTGTTCACCACGGCCATGATGTCTTCTTCGCGCATGACCAGCAGTTCCTGGCCTTCCACCTTCACGGCCTGGCCGGCGTACTTGCCGAACAGCACGCGGTCACCGACCTTGACGTCGAGGGCGATGTTGTTGCCCTTGTCATCCTTCTTGCCAGGACCGATTGCCAGCACTTCGCCTTGATCGGGCTTCTCGGCAGCGTTGTCGGGAATCACGATACCGGACGCGGTCTTGGTTTCGTTGTCCAGACGCTTCACGATCACGCGGTCGTGCAAAGGACGCAGATTCATACGGACTCCTAGATACAAAGTGAGTTTTTGATCACAAATCGGCCGGCTACCGAGGCGACGGCCGTCAGAAATGTTCAGGTGTCGCAGGAGGCTGTTAGCACTCACCCCTGACGAGTGCTAATTATAGGGACGGGGTAGGGGCATTTCAAGACGCGGGTGTGATGCGGGTTTTCCCGAGGAGCGGTTGATGCCTTGCGCGGCATGGGCTCCCGGCCGGCAACGACCCGCCTGTAGGAATAATCCCGGCACCCATTCGGGCGTGTGCCTGACAGCGCAACGTGGTGCCGCTACCTAGACTGGGCTTGTCGCCGCGCGCCCGTCTTGGCCGGATGTACGGCGTACGCCGCGCCGAGCGCTTCCGTTGCCGGCGCCTCCGACAGCGACTCTGGAGGTATTCCATGGATACGAAACAGCCTGCTCGCCTTACCCGAATCGCCAGCGTGATTGCCGCAGGCCTGGCTGGCCTCAGCTGCGCTGCGGCCATTGCCCAGACAACCGCCACCCCCGCTACCCCGGCCACGCCGGCAACCCCTGCTGCCCAGGGCATGCCCGCGACCCCGGCGATGCCGGCAACCTCTGCCACGCCGGCAGGCGCCCAGGGCGTGCCGCCCGGCATGACCCAGATCGAACCGCCGAAGGACCCGCTGGTGGAACGCCGCGAGGCGCGCCAGAAGGCCGCCGCCGAGTACAAGGCCAAGAAGAAGGCGGCCAAGGGTGAGTACAAGGAAGAAGTCGGCGCTGCCAAGCAGGAGCGCAAAGTAGAGAACAAGGCAGCCGATGCAACGGCCAAGCAGGAAATGGCCGCACCAAAGCAATAGCGCCAGCCTTTGCGAGACGGGTGGCCGGGATCAGCCGGCCACCTTCTTCGTGCCAGACATACCCCTCCCGTTTGCCCTTCGGCAGCATCCGGACCCTGGCGGCTTGCAAGAGGCAGGATCGCGCCTAGACTCGATACGAGCGAGTCGTGCGCCTTTCTGCCCGGCTTGCCATCTGCGCCATGTCCGCTGCCCACCCACGCCACTGGTTCGCAGGCCTTCTCCTGTCCGGCCTGGTGGGCGCACTCAGCCTGTGCAGCACGTTTGCCGTAGCGCAGCAGAAGCCGGCGCCGGCGTCCGCGCCCGTTGCGGCCCCCGCGGCGAAAGCCGCAACCGGCAAGGCAGATGTCGCCAGGCCGCGCGGCCTCAACCTGGCCAACAAGCCGCGCATGGGCGACTTCGATGTGATGGTCAACAGTCGCGTCATCCGCGTGCTGGTGCCTTACAGCCGCACCCTCTACTTCAGCGACAAAGGCCACGAGCGCGGAATTACCGCAGAACTGGTGCGGGAATTCGAGCGCTACCTGAACAAGACCTACACCAATCGACTTGGCAAGCGCCCGCTCACCGTCATCATCATCCCCACCACGCGCGACCGGCTGCTGCCCGACCTGGCGGCGGGCCTGGGCGATATCGCCGCCGGCAACCTGACCGAGACCGAGGCCCGGCTGAAGCTGGTCGACTTTGCCGCGCCGCGCGACCGCAAGCCGGTGCGCGAGCTGATCGTGACCGGCCCCAAGTCGCCGGCGCTGAAGAGCCTGGACGACCTGGCGGGCAAGACCGTCCACGTGCGCCGCGCGAGCAGCTACTACGACAGCCTGACTGCACTGAACAACCGCCTGCGCCAGTCCGGCAAGGCGCCGATGAAGCTGGTGCTGCTGCCCGATGCCCTTGAAGACGAGGACGTGCTCGAGATGCTGAACGCGGGCCTGCTGGAGATCGTCGTGGTCGACGACTGGAAGGCCGCAATGTGGGCGCAGATCCTGCCTGACATCAAGGTGCGCCAGGACCTGGCGGTGCGTGAAGGCGGCTATGTCGGCTGGGCCTTCCGCAAGGACAGCCCGCAGTTGCGGCAGGTCATTGACGATTTCTATGTCAATTACGTCAAGAAGCAGGGCATGGCGGAATACCTGATCAAGCAATCCATGCGCCGGGTCAAGCAGATCAAGAACAACACCGAGGACGCCGAATACAAGCGCTTCCAGCAGACCGTTGCCTTCTTCGAGAAGTATGGCAAGGACTATGGCTTCGACCCGCTGATGCTGGCGGCACAGGGCTTCCAGGAGTCACAGCTCAACCAGCAGGCGCGCAGCCGCGTGGGCGCCGTCGGCATCATGCAGATCATGCCCGCCACCGGCAAGGAACTGAACGTGGGCAATATCCAGATGGTCGAGTCCAACATCCACGCCGGCGCCAAGTACATGGACCGGCTAATGACGAAGTACTTCCCCGACGCGCATTTCTCGGAATCCAACCGGCCGCTGTTCGCCTTTGCCAGTTACAACGCCGGGCCCGGCAATATCGCCAAGATGCGCAAGGAGGCTGCGGCGCGCGGGCTGGATCCCGACAAGTGGTTCAACAATGTCGAGATCGTGGTGGCGGAGAAGATCGGCATCGAAACCACCACCTATGTGCGCAATATCTACAAGTACTACGCGGCCTACCGGCTCACGCAGGACCGGGAGGCCGCGCGTGAGCGGGCACTGAAGGAAGTCCGGAAGTAGCCCGGCCACGCCGCAAGGATCAGTCGGCCAGTCCGCTGGCGTCGATATAGCCCAGTGCCTCGGTCACGGCGCGGCGCGCCTTGAGCACGTAGCAAACGCGGCGCTCCTGGATCGACAGCGCCAGCACATCGGCCTGCACCAGTTCCAGGAACACGTGGCCGGCGCGCGCCAGGCTCAGCCGTGCGACCTGCGCCAGGTCGGTGGCCGGCAGGCCCGCCTCGCCGGCCTCCAGCAGCGCCCGGCAGATCCGGATCCGCGCGGGCTCGGTCATCAGCGCAAGGGTCAGCGTACTTTCCTGGGTCTCCATGATCACACCTCGGTCTCCGGGCACGCCCCCGGTCCGCGAAACGCGGCGGCAGGGCGGTGCTGGCGTATTTTTTTCCGCGCTGTTCCTTGCGCGCAGTTTTTCCCGTTCTACGCGGCTCGCCGCGCAAACGCAATAGGGTGGAGCCACGGCCCGGCAAAGACTGGTGCGATTACAACAAATAGCGCGTGCCAGCCGCATTCGGGGGATGCGCGATGCGGCTGCACCTCCCCTTCGGCGGCCGGCTGCGGTCAGACCATCAAGCCATCACAAACGGCAATTGCCGCTGGCGCTTGCCCGTCAGCGTGAACAGCGCGTTCGCCACTGCCGGCGCGATCGGCGGCACGCCCGGCTCGCCCAGGCCGGTGGGGTTCTCCTGCGAGGGCACGAAGAACACGTCCACCACCGGCGCATCGGTGATGCGCGGCGGCGGATAGTCCGGGAAGTTGCTGTTCTTCACGGCGCCGTTCTCGATCTCGATGGCAAACCCCGGCTTGGTCATGGCCAGCCCAAAGATGCAGGCACCCTGGATCTGGGCCTCGGCGGACATCGGGTTGACCACGCGGTTGGCATGCACGCCGGCGGTGACGCGGTGCACGCGCGGCTCGCCCTTCACCACCGAGACGTCGACCACGTAGGCCACCACGGTGTTGAACGACTCGTGCACGGCCACGCCCCAGGCATGGCCCTTGGACAGCTTGCGCTTGCCATAGCCGGACTTGTCCACCGCCAGCTGCAGCGCGGCGCGGTGGCGCGCGTGCTTCTTCTCGTCGAGCCGGGCCAGGCGGAATGCCACGGGGTCCTGCTTCGAGGCTGCGGCCATTTCATCGGCCAGCGTTTCCTTGACGAAGGCGGTATGCGTATTGCCCACCGAGCGCCACCACAGCACCGGCACGTCCACCTGCGGATGGTGCACCGACATCTGCAGCGGCAGGTCATAGTCATTCTCGACGATGCCTTCGGTCATGGTGGCGTCGACGCCGTTCTTGACCATGAAGGGCTCGAACGGCGTGCCCTTCAGGATCGACTGACCGACGATGGTGTGCTGCCAGCCCACCACCTTGCCCTGCGCATCCAGCCCGATGCGGGCGCGGTGCAGATGCAGCGGTCGGTAGTAGCCGCCGCGGATATCGTCCTCGCGGCTCCACACCACCTTGAGCGGCTCGGTGTGGCCGGCGGCTACCCAGGCCTTGAGCACGTTGGCCGCTTCCACGATGTAGTCCGAGGTCGGCACCGCGCGCCGGCCGAAGCCACCGCCGGCCATCATGGTGTTGAGCACCACCTTGTCCGGCGCCAGCCCCAGCGTGCGCGCCACCGCGGCCTGGTCGACGGTCTGGAACTGCGAGCCCACCCAGACCTTGACCGACTGCACCTTGCCGCCGGCCACTTCCGGCTGCAGCGTGCAGTTCAGCGGCTCCATCGGCGCGTGCGCCAGGTACGGGAAGCGGAAGTCGGCCTCGATCTTGCGCGCGGCACCGTTGATGGCCGAGCCGATATCCCCGCTCCCCGCGCGCGCCACCGTGCCGGGCTGGCCGGCCAGCCTTGCGTATTCGTCGAAGAGCGCCTGCGACGACACCTTCGAGCCCGCGTCTTCCCACTGGATCTCGAGCGCATCGCGGCCCATCTTGGCCGGCCAGTAGCCGCTGGCAATCACCGCCACGCCACTGCCGCCGCGGTCGACCGGCACCTGCAGCACGCCGCGCACGCCCTGCACCGCGCGCGCCTTGTCGGCGCTGAAGCTCTTGACCTTGCCGCCAAAGCGCGGCGGGCGCGCCACCACGGCCACCACCATGCCCTTCAGGTGCGTGTCGATGCCGAACGGCGTGGTCGCGTCCATCTTGCCGCGCGCATCCAGCCGCGGCGTGGGCTTGCCGACGATACGGAACTGCGACGGGTCTTTCAGCGTAACCCGCTGCGGCACGGGCAGCTCCATCGCCGCCGGCGCCAGTTCGCCGAAGGTGGCCCGGTGGCTGCCGGACGTGACCACGCCCTGCTCCACCTTGCAGCTGGCCGGATCGACCTTCCATTGCTGCGCGGCAGCCGCCACCAGCATGGCGCGGGCGCGCGCGCCCAGTTCGCGGTACTGCTGGAACGAGTGGTTCAGCGCGGTGGAGCCGCCGGTCATCTGCATGCCGAAGCCAGGGTCCTTGTACGGATCGCCGGCCGGCGCCAGCGTGGCGCGCACGTTGCGCCAGTCGGCGTCCAGCTCTTCGGCCAGCGCCATCGGCAACGCGGTGTGCACGCCCTGGCCGAATTCGAGCCGGTTCACGGCCACAGTCACGGTGTTGTCCGGCGCGATGATCAGGAATGCCTGCGGCGCCGGCGGCGGCGCCTTGGGCTTGGCGCCCTCCTGTGCCTGCACCAGCGGGGCCACGCCCAGCGCCAGGCCGCCGCCGGCGAGGCCGGTCAGCTTCAGGAAACTGCGGCGGTCCAGCGTGGCCACGCCGGTGTTCGGACGCGCTTCGCCGCTATTGCCGGCCTGGCCGCCTGCCAGGGCTTCGATGCCTCGGATACGCATATTGGTTTCCTCCCGCTCAGGCCAGCGCACGGGCGGCGTCTTTGATCGCCGCGCGGATGCGCTGGTACGTGCCGCAGCGGCACAGGTTGCCGGCCATGGCCTGGTCGATGTCGGCGTCGGTGGGCCGCGGCTTGGTGCGCAGCAGGCCGATGGCGCTCATCACCTGGCCGTTCTGGCAGTAGCCGCATTGCGCCACGTCGTGCTTGAGCCAGGCGTCCATCACGGCGCGCCCGACCTTGTCAGTGCCGATGCCTTCGATGGTGGTGATGCGCGCGCCGGCAGCCGCGGATACCGGCGTCACGCAGCTGCGCGTAGCCTGGCCGTTGACGTGCACGGTGCAGGCACCGCATGCGGCCATGCCGCAGCCGAACTTGGTGCCGGTCATTTCAAGGTTGTCACGCAGCGCCCACAGCAGCGGCGTGGACGGGTCCACGTCGACTTCACGGGTCTTGCCGTTGACGTTGATATTGAGGGTGGTCATGGGGGGACACTCCTTGGGTACGTTGCCCGCTGGTTCTTTCCAGTGCCCCGCCGGGCGCAATCGTGCGGCGCGCGGGCACTGCCCATGCGCCGCAGCCTGGCGCAAAGGACAAATGAGGATAGTGCAATTTCGGTCACCTTGCCGGACACCATGCGCACTACCCTGCCCCCGAAGCCGTTTTGCACGAACTTTGGGCATGTGGCGGCTGTCCCTCATGAATCCCTTCGCTTTCCGATTTCTGCCGCCGCAACAGTGCCATCGACTGTTCCAGAACACACTTATTCCGGCGCCTCCGCGGCACCGGTCCCGCACGCCACCGCTGCCACGCGCGTGCCGGCGGCCCAGTCCCCGTCAGTGGCGCGGCTCGACAGCATCCAGGCCCTGCGCGGGCTGGCCGCCGCGTTCGTGGTGGTCTACCACTCCGGCCTGGCGCTGGGCGGCGCCGATGCGCCGGCGCTCAACTGGCTGACCGACAACGTGATCAAGCGCGGCCATGTCGGCGTGGACGTCTTCTTTGTCATCAGCGGCTTCATCATCGCCTGGGTCGCGGTGCTGGCGCGGCCCCAGCCTGAGCGCCCGCTCAGCTTCATGATCCGGCGCTGCTGCCGGCTGGCGCCGCCGTACTGGACCATGTCGGCCATCCATGCGCTGCTGCTCAATCCGGTCACGCCGGCGGTGTTCGCGGCGTCGCTGGCCTTCCTGCCGACTGCCACCGGCCACGCGCCGTACTATGGCTACCCGGCGCTGTACGTGGGCTGGTCGCTCAACTATGAGCTGGCGTTCTATGCCGCCTTCGCGCTCGGCCTGCTGCTGGCCGGGCGGCGCGCGCTGCTGGTGGTGCTGGGGGTCTTCGCGTTGACCACGCTGGTGCTGCCGTGGTGGCGCTTCGGCGCGCTGGCGGCAGATCCGGCGCAGGGCTACCCGTTCGCCACGCCGTGGCTGGCCATGGCCAGCAATCCGCTGGTGCTGGAATTCCTGCTGGGCTGCGGACTGGCGTGGGCCTACGCGCGCTGGCGCCACCTGCTGACGCCGGCCATCGCGGTGGGCATGCTGGCAACCGGTTGCGCGGCGTTCGCGCTGTCGCTGCCGCTGGTCGGGCCCGACTTCAGCCTGGCCGGACGCGGGCTGCCCGCGGCGGCGCTGCTGGCCGGCGCCGTGGCGGCCGAGCACGCCGGCGTGCTGCGCGTGCCGCGCGTACTGGTCTGGCTGGGCGAACTGTCGTATGCGCTGTACCTGACGCACCCCACCGTGATCGAGGGCGTCAAGCACCTGATGCCCGAACTGGCGCCCTACCAGACCGCGCTGCAACTGCTGCGCTTTGCCATCGATGCCGGCCTGGCGCTGGCGCTGGCGCTACTGCTGCACCGCTGGGTGGAGCTGCCCGGCATCGCCGCCGGCCGGCGGCTGGCGCGGCGCTGACGCGCGCGCTCAGCGCTGCGGCATGCCGGCCAGGAACAGATAGAGCGCGGTCAGGTCGGTATCGTTCATGCGTCCGAACGAATCGAACGGCATCACGCGGCTTACTTCGGTGCCATCTGGGCGCTTGCCGCTGCGCATCATCGCGATAAAGGCCGAAGCCTGGCCGTAGCGCGACATGGCGCCGCCCGGCACGGGGCGCAGGTCCGCCGCGGGCGGCCAGTCGGGCGGCGCGCCCGGGATCTTGCCGCCGCGGAAGTCCGGCCCGTGACATCCCAGGCACGCATTGGCGACGTAGCCGCCGTACCTGGCCGTGGGCGCCGGCACCATTGCAGGCTGCACCGGCAAGCTGTGGTCGATCTTGGCGGCCGCGTCCTGCACGATGCCCACGCCGTACAGCGCCCGCACCAGCCATGGCATGCGGATTTCCGCGGGCGCCCCCATCGCCGGCGGCAGGCTGCGCAGGTAGCCCACCAGCGCGCCCAGGTCCTCGTCGCTCAGGCGGTTGTAGTCCTCGCTGGGCATGATCAGCAGCGGCCGGTGCGAGGGCGCCACGCCATGGCGGATGCTCCGTACCCAGTCAACCGGCTGGTAGGCGGCAATGTCCGGATTGGCGCGCGTCAGGTCCGGCGCGCGCACGCGCAGGCCGCCGGGGTCGTCGATCACCTGCTTGCCGCCGCCGCCGGCACCGTGGCATTCCATGCAGCCGCGCGATTCAAACAAGTACCTGCCGAGCGCGATGCCGGCGGCATCTTCACGGATGGCGATGGGTGAAACCTTGACCTCGACAATGCGCGACGCCTTGCGCTCGCCGACCCATACCGCGGCATAGGCCCCCACGGCCACGGCGACAGCCGTGCCGGCCAGCCCCCATGCCGCCACCCGCAGAAATCGCGCCATTTGCCTTCCCCTGTCTGCCGCACTGGATGCAGCAGCTTGCCGCCAGTGGGCGGGGGGCTGTCGGTGGGGCAGGCCACATAGCGGCGGCGCGCGCCTCGGTCAGGCCAGCCCGGCCGGGGCCCGGTCGATGAAGCCGGTCATGCGCGCCAGCCGGCCATCGGCGGAAATCGTGGCGAAGTCGGTGCCGACCACCAGCGCCGGCTCTCCCGCCGGGGCCAGTTCCCACGTAAAGCGCAGGTGCTCGCCGTGCGCATCGACCGGGCTCACGCGGGTAAAGCGAAACCCGGGGAACTTCGTCTGCACCGCGGCGATCATCGCGTCGATGCCAGCATGGCCGTCCCCGCGCATCAGCGGATCGACATAGCTTGCCGATTCCGTCCACGCCAGCGCGATCAGCTCGCGCCGGCGCGCGGCATCGGTCTCGTTCCAGGCGGCGAGGTAGCGGTCGGCAAGGGTGGCGGGATCGGCAGTGACTTGGGCTTGGATGGCGGCAGACATGGCGTACTCCTAGTGTTGGTTGGGAATCCGTACAGGGCCTGGGTTCAGGCCATGGCTGCATGATGGACGCGGCGGGGCCGCGGCGCGATTACCGGGGAGGTTATCGGCGGGGTTACTGGCGAAGTGCTCGGGAATGGTGACGGCAAATGCCGCCTTAAGCCGGAGGCACCGCTTGCCGACCGCCCGAATGCGGAGATCCGTTCAGATCGACGCGGCGGAGCTCGAAGCCGGTCTTTCGGAATAACAGCAGCGAGGCGTCGTTCCCAGGGGAAATCCTGGCCCGACAACTGGAAAAGCCATCAAGCGCCAGCGCCTGGATGGACCGGCGCAGAAGGTACGAACCCAAACCCTGATGCTGCGTGCCGGGAGCCACAGCTATCAACGCGATAACCGGAGCCTTGTAAAGGGCAAAGTCCGTGGCGAGGATCGTCCCGGCCAATTGACCTGACGGCGTTTCCGCAGCGAATGATGCCGTCGACAGAAAGGGGCCGTATTGATTGCTTAAGATAG
This sequence comes from Cupriavidus sp. FW305-26, assembly GCF_058787975.1. NCBI lineage: Bacteria > Pseudomonadati > Pseudomonadota > Betaproteobacteria > Burkholderiales > Burkholderiaceae > Cupriavidus > Cupriavidus sp. FW305-26. Next base: position 22,232 of record NZ_JBYTAH010000060.1, on the reverse strand, counting down.
CCAGGAGTTTGCGTCCCCATGTCTCCAACGGCGCGCTATCGACCGTGCCTGCAAAGGCGGAGTAAACCAGCGGGACAAGGCGCTCAAGGTCACCATCCTTGAGATTCCGAACCGCATGACTGCAAGAACCGGGGGCCAACCCGGAGCAAGCGCGCTCCCAAAGCAGATCGACATCCTCGCCAGATACCGGCTCATTTGCACTTGAAGACATGATATTTGCACCGAAGAAGGGAAAGCCTAGGTCGAGATTCCAGGAAGTTTCGCCACGACTGTAAAGAAATGCCACCACCGTGACGGATCGCGATGGCCGGGGCCGTAGAATTCTTCCCAGTGTTCAGTCCTCCATTCTGCAAAAAGCTCCTGAAGCGCTTCGGACCGAAACACCGAGAATTGGTCATGCTTGGCAAACTGATCTTTCTCCCCGAAGAAATGTCCGGCAAAAACCCCGTCGGGATACAGAGCCGCCGCGATACGCCTCCATAGATCAGCGAAGCTGGCTGGGTGAACATACTGCAACGCGTAGCCAGCGTGGATCAACGAAACTCTTGGCAGCGGGACCTCCTGAAAGTCTGCGCACACGGCTGATAACCTCCCTCCACCCGCACGAGTTCTGAGGTGAGCCACAACGGTGGGGTCCTTGTCGATGGCAAGGACACGCCAACCCCGCCTAATTAGATAAAGCGGAACTACGTCACTTCCGCATCCCAGGTCTATCGCGATGTTCGAACTTCCAGGGCGCCCGGCAACATCGGCAGCCGTGACAACGTATTCCCGAACACCTGCAGGATCTTCCATTGGCGTTCAGTTGGACTCACTCTCTAAGGATTCAAAAAAAGACGAGAATCCCTTACGCGTCGACAAAAACATGGGGTACATAGTCATCACCAGCGCACAAACTGTGAACAATACTCTGGTGTCCCCAACCAGTACATCCAGGGCCACACCACCAACCAACGAAGCCAAAGGTATCAGTCCACCCGATAGCAATCCATAGCATGCGTAGACGCGCCCCAATGCGCCTCGCGGAATCACTCGCTGCAGCGTCGTTTCAAAGAATATGCTCCAGTATCCATTTGCGACGCCGGCGGCAAACAACAGAAGAGAGGCGAGCGTGAAATTTCCGGTTCGGCTGAACAACAGAAAACAGCCACACATGAAAGAAATGATGGAAACTACAACCCGTGTCTGATTCAGGCGCGGCACAGGAATCTTCGCCGCCATGAGATACCCAATCAACACTCCCATCGAGAGTGCTGCCATGAGAAGACCGTACATCGGCACACTCACACGTAACACTCCAGAAGCATGGAAGGGCATCAAGACAAGGATTGGCGTGGCGAAGAAGTTGATCACCAACGCCATGCTCAGGAACTGTCGGCCACCTGGGATGCTGGCAAGGGTTCCAACTCCCTGAAGGAACTCTGTCACCAGACCAGCGATGCCAACCGTTGATCGACTCGATCGACGTTGTGGCGCGAACAGTTCGTTCGGCCTGGCGCATGACACGCAACGCACAGCCAGAAAATAGGACAGAGAATTTGCAAGAAATAATGCACCGGGACCAACCAACCCATAAATCCACCCTCCGAGCATGTTGCCAAGCAGGTCGCCAGAACGCGCCCCAGTCTTGTAGAGGGCATTCGCCGGCGCCAACGCTGCCCTCGGAACGAGGTCCGGCAACATCGCGCCGAAAGCAGGTCGGAAGAATGCCGACGAAACTGCAATCGTTAGGCTGCAAAGCACCGCTAGAACCGGGAGCCACGACCCCAAGCTTCGCGGCGCCCAATGGAATGCAAAGGCCAAAGCGAGAGTCACGCAAGCGTTCACTGTGTCACAGAACATTACGATCGATTTTCTGTTTATACGATCTGCAACGACACCAGACAGAGGCAAACAAAGCAACGCAGCGACGCCACAGCAAAACAGTGCGATGCCAACAAAGGATCCTGATTGGGTCGCCTCTTTGAGGAAGAATGAAATTGCAACCGTATGCGCAGAGCTCCCGACCAAACTGACAAACTGACCCGCCCAAACCAGTCGGAAGTTGTTGTACGCCAACGGAAATTTGGTCTCAGTGAAGCGTTCCCCTTGTCTGACTTCCGACATCACTCATTCCCATTCACAGGCATTGCCTGGATATGAACAACGCGGCGTCGCTTCTGCTCGGTCGGAATGTGCCCAGGATCACCGGGACGCGGGCCTCCCTGTAGCGAAGCCCGAAAGCTGTCCTGAAGCTTCGTTGGGAGCAACGGAAGAACCTCGTCTTCGACGAACGGCGCCAAGCTGCAACAGATGGGATCTGCATCCCACATGCGCCCCAGGTAGGCATAGCTGTTGGCCCTGCATCCACCATGGAACAGCTTTCCATACCGGCACTCCTTGCATGGAAGGTCGTTGATTGACCTGGAAAGGAAAGCTCTGAAATCTTCGCTGCCATAGACAGCTTCCACTGAACCGGCCGTGGAGATGGATTCGATGCCAGGGTCACGAAGCGAAGGACAAAATCGGATTCTGTCGCCCTGTTCGACGATCATCGAACCGAAGTGATATGAGCAAGGATGCTCGTCCAGGCTCGCAGCTGGGGAAAATCCGTAAAACAGATTGTCATATCGAAACACTTGAACTATTTCGAGTCGCCAATCAGGGATTTTTGGATATTCTTTAAGATAGTTCCTAATGATGTACTTATAACCAGCCTTTGCATCTTCGAGCCATGCAAGTTCGCTGCTTGAGAGATCGCTGCTCCTAAACCTGCCCGCAAGGTAGGCTTGATCGATCTGCCAACGATCAATCCCAATCCGGCTGAGAAGATCGTACATTTCCGGAAGCTCTTTTGCCGATACCTCGTTTGTTATTGTCGTGTTTACCGTAACATGCAGGCCATATTGTACCGCCAGTGCGATACGGTCGATGATCTGCGCGGCCTTAACACCTGCACCCGCATCATTCTTGCGTACCAAAGCATTACCAGCCAGACCGTCCAGACTAATGGCCACCCCTATCTCAACAGGAGCACTTTCAAAGATGGATCGCCGCCATCCCCTCACGGATCGGATAGCGCGCTGCTTGGCAAGCCACTCCAGCTTCCTTCTCGTGAGGAGCAGCCCGTTTGTGATGAAATACACGTTGTCGCAAACATCGAGAGATTTTGAAAAAATCCTCTTCCAATCTGGCCGAGTCAATATTTCGCCACCCGTTAGCGTAATCTTCCTCACTCCGAGCCGCGCCGCCTCGTCAAGAGTTCGGTCAATTTTCTCTCTGGGGTGATGCGGCTCGGCACTTGAAGACTCGGGGTAACAGTGTTCGCACCGAAGGTTGCAATGGTTGGTTGTCTCCAGGTGAAGACGGTATGGCTTCTTGTAGCGATCCAGTCGCTTATCAACTCGATTGCGAGAGTCTGGCCAGCTGGTAAACGGGGCTGGCGACTGAAATTCTGCCTCGTAGATTTGCAGCGTTCTTTGGTACGCTTCGGTGTGAGCCTGGAGCGCTTGCTGCGATGTCCCTGGTATGCCGTTGGTATGCTCAATGAAGAAGCCAAAGGCGTTGTCGCAGTAGTCTCGATACAGGCTGGTACTCAAAATCAGCGCATGCCAGTACTCGTCCACGAGCGCGGATGGCACAAGCGGTTCTTGAGTCTTTGCGCTGATCCAAAGGAAACGGCGTGCCTCTCGCTCGAGTTCGTCTGCCATGGAACCGAATGGACTCTTGAGGCGAAATCGCTCAGTGACCACCGAAAGATCGAAGTCACGCCAAGTCGTTGACGTCGTCAGATTTGATCTCAGAGACATAGGATTCTCCCCGCGGAAGTTCTGACCGAAGAAGCACGCCTAATAACTAGAACCTAGTTATTTGCCGATCACGTATTGCTATTACAGGAGTCCACAAGATGACCTGCATAGGTGGAGTGATAGCCAAAGTGCTTGCGGTGCCCAGTGCAGCGCTTGATGGCTTTCGAGAGAAAAATATAGACCTTTGACATTTCATACTCCTTTTTGAAAATGCCAACGTTTGCGTTGGCGTTGCGGAGCGCCTTAGGAGCGACGCCCCATTTCCTCCACGTGCACGCGGAGCTACGAACGCTGATGCCAAAAAGATTTTTCGGCAGCTGGATCGACTTTATGCCGACTCAATCAATCACTAGAAGATCGCCGTCGTCCAAGTAGATCTGCTTTCAGAGTGGTTCGTCATTCCGCGTTAGTAAGTAGGATCTTTCCCATCATCCCTGCGGAAAACTCGGAAGATTACGACGAACATTCGGGCGCCCCGCGGGGTTCCGCCTTTGAAACCGTGTTGCCGCAAGTGGACAACTAGGGGAAGGGACTAAGCCGTTGGCGCCAATGGCGCGTCCCTGGTGCTGACCGCCCCCGATGAGCGGCCTAATTCCCTACAAGGAAACTGATATTGGGAGGCGCGCTGGCCCGGCTGGGTCGCGGAGAGCTCTCATGCCGCCCCTACCAAAAAATCGCCCCCAGCACCAGTGGCAAGAAGGCCCCCAACCTGCCCGCTGTCCTGCCGATGGCCGCGTCCATATCCTCGCTACATTGCCCCTACGCTGGGCGGCAGTCCGTCCGCGCATCCGGGGCCGTGCCGCCCGGGCGCGCCGGCCAAGCCGCCTCCTTCCTACCCAGACGCACCGCCTTCGCATCGTTCTCGTCCATGACGCCAGACACGGCCCCGCCGAGCCACCAGGCCGCCAACGACCATCCTGCCCCGCAGCGCCGCTGGCTGCCCTTGCTGCTGGCCGGCGCCGGCTATTTCGTGCTGGCGGCGGCTGCGCTTTGGCTGGCGCGGCTGCCCGGCACCGTGGCGGCGGTGTGGCTGCCCAACGCCTTCGGGCTGGGCCTGCTGCTGCACCGGCCGCGCGCGGAGGGGCCGTGGCTGCTGGCCGGCATGCTGGGCGCCAGCGTGCTGGCCAACCATGCGGCCGGCGACAGCGTCGCCACCGCGCTGATGCTGACCGGCGCCAACCTGGCCGAGATGCTGTTCGCGCTCGGGCTGCTGCGCCTGCTGGACCGGCATGCCGCCCTGGGGCGCCACGGTCCGCTGGCCGCCTTCGCGGTGATGCTGGCGGTGGGCGGCATCCTGGCGCCGGCACTGGGGGCCACCGCCGGCGCCATGGCCATCGCCGCGACCCATGGCACCAGCTTCGCCTCGGTCTGGTGGACGTGGTGGCAGGCCGACGCGCTCGGCATGGCGCTGTTGCTGCCGATGATGTTGTCGATGAGGAAGGTGCGCGTGCGCGCCGCCGTCGCGCGGCCGGTGCTGGCGCCGCAGGCGGGCGCGCTGGCGCTGTGCCTGGCCATCGGCGCCTTTGCGCAGTGGCAGAGCCATGACCCGTTTGCCGCGATGTCGCTGCCGCTGGTGCTGGTGGCGCTGGCCGGCAATCCGTTTGCGACCGCGCTGCTGACGCTGGTGGCCACACTCTGCCTGCAGGCGCTGATGCTGCTCGCGCACCGCCATGAAGCAGTGCCGCTGTCGGCGGCGGTGATCATGGTGTTCCCGGTCTGCATCGCCTACCTGACCGAGCAGAACCGGCACGGCCGCGCCAGCCTGCGCAGCAGCGACAAGCGCTTTCGCCAGGCCATGGAGCATTCAGCCATCGGCATGGCGCTGGTCGGCATGGACGGCCGCTGCCAGACGGTGAACCGCGCCATGACCGAGCTGCTGGGCTACAGCGCGGCCGAGCTGCACGAGCTGAGCTACCAGCAGCTGACCCACCCCGACGACCTGACCGGCGACCTGCGCCAGGTCGACAACCTGCTGTCCGGCAAGATCGAGTCCTACCGCCTGGAAAAGCGCTACCGCCATAAGGACGGCCATTACCGCTGGGTTCTGCTGGCGGTGTCGCTGGTGCGCGACGAACAGACCGGCGAGCCGCAGCACTTCATCACCCAGGTGGAAGACATCCACGCGCGCAAGCTGGCGCAGCAAGAGCTGGAACGGCTGTCACGCCGCATCCAGCTGGCGGCTGAAGCCGGCGGCGTGGGCATCTGGGAGTGGGACTTCACCAGCGCCGGCGTCACCTGGGATGCGCGCATGCATGCGCTGCACGGCACCGACCCCGCGGGCGGCACGCCAGTGGTGGAGCAATGGATCGCGATGCTGCATCCGGACGACGTCAGCCGCGTCAGCGGCGAGATGCGCCAAGCCATCCGTGGCGAGGCGCCGTTCGATACCGAATACCGCATCGCACGCCCCGGCGGCAACGTGCGCCACGTGCGCGCGATGGCCATGGTCACGCGCACCGACGATGGCACCGCGCAGGCCCTGGTCGGCACCAACTGGGACATCACCGAGCAGCGGCGCCTGACCGAGGCGCTGTTCGAAGAGAAGGAACGCCTGCACATCACGCTGCGCTCGATCGGCGATGCGGTGATCTGCACCGATGCGGCCATGCACGTGACCTTCATGAACCCGATCGCCGAACAGCTGACCGGCTGGACCATGGCCAGCGCCACCGGCCTGCCGCTGGAGCAGGTCTTCCGCATCGTCGACGAAGCCACCGGCGACCCCATCCCCAGCCCGGTCGAAGCCTGCCTGCGCACGCTCGCGCCGGCTTACCTGCAGGACGGCGCCGTGCTGCAGAGCCTGACCGGCGAGCGCCACGACGTGCAGGACTCGGCCGCTCCCGTGCTGACCGCGCGCGGCGAGGTGCTGGGCGCGGTGCTGGTGTTCCAGGACATCACCACCGCGCGCGCGCTGCAGCGCGAGCTGGCGCGTTCGGCCATGCACGATGCGCTCACTGGCCTGCCCAACCGCACCTGGTTCGAGAAGCGCCTGCGCGAAGCCTGCGACGCGGCGCGGCTGCACGGCCACCGCGCCGCGCTGTGCTTCATCGACCTGGACCGCTTCAAGATCGTCAACGACACCGCCGGCCACGGCGCCGGCGACGTGCTGCTGCGCGAACTGGGCTACATGATCCGCAACCACGTGCGTCCCGACGACGTGCTGGCGCGCCTGGGCGGCGACGAGTTCGCGCTGCTGCTCAAGGACTGCACCGTCGACCAGGCCGAACAGGTCTGCCAGGGCGTGATCGACGCCATCCGCGGCCGCCGCTTCCCGTGGGAAGGACGCGTGTACGACATGGGCGCCAGCATCGGCATCGCCGCGATCGACCTGGACGTGCCCCCGGTCAGCGAACTGATGAGCCGCGCCGACGTGGCCTGCTACGCCGCCAAGGCCGCCGGCCGCAGCCGCGTCTCGGTCTACCGCCGCGACGAGAGCGATGCGCGCCGCCACCACCGCGAGCTGGAAGTCGCCGCCGGCATCCATTCGGCGCTGGAAGCGAACCGCTTCCGCCTGTTCGCGCAGGAGATCCGCGCACTGCAGCCGGAGGAGAACGAAGACGGCGCCGAACACTGCCATATCGAGATCCTGGTGCGCATGGTCGACGAGCACGGCGATCTGATCATGCCCGGTGCCTTCATTCCCGCCGCCGAGCGCTACGACCTGATGGGCCACGTCGACCGCTGGGTCATCCGCAACGTGCTGCGCGGCTACGGCGAACGCCTGGGCGCCGTGCCCGGGCTGTCGGTATCGATCAACCTGTCCGCCAACTCGCTCGGCGAGCCCTTCCTGCTGCCCTTCCTGCATGCAGAGCTGGAGGCCAGTGCGCTGCCCGCCAGCCGCATCCGGCTGGAGATCACGGAAACCGCGCTGATCAACAATATGGCCGCGGCCAACCGGCTGGTGACGGAGATGCGGCGCGCCGGCTGCACCGTGTCGCTGGACGACTTCGGCTCGGGCCTGTCGTCGTTTGCCTACCTGAAGCAGTTCCCGGTGGACTTCCTGAAGATTGACGGCAGCTTCATCCGGCAACTGGCCGACAACGCGGTCGACCGCGAGATCGTCAGCTCGATCAACGACATCGGGCACCGGCTGGGGGTGCGCACGGTGGCGGAGTGGGTGGAGGATGAGCGCACCCTCGATGCGCTGCGCGCGATCGGGGTGGACTATGCGCAGGGGTATGTGATCGGGCGACCGGTGCCGCTGGACGTGTTCCTGGCCGGATGCCGGCAGCGCGACGCGCAGGCCTCCCAGGCCGCCGGGTCGTGATTAGATCCGGCGCCAGTCACGAGGCCAGATGTCCGCCCTCCCCGGTGCTCCGCTTCCATTGTGACTAAAACGCCATATTGAGGCTTATCCGTCCTACGGGATTACACCGATTCATACATGCCTGTATATACAGGACTATACATGCCTATGCATCGCCAAAAAAAGCGAGCGTTCCCGACTGCACGACCGAAGGAGTTCCCGTGACCAAGACCACCACCAACCCCACGCGTTTCCGCGACACCGAAATCCGCGCCCCCCGCGGCACCACGCTGACGGCCAGGAGCTGGCTCACGGAAGCCCCGCTGCGCATGCTGATGAACAACCTCGACCCCGAGGTGGCGGAGAACCCGAAGGAATTGGTGGTCTATGGCGGCATCGGCCGCGCCGCCCGCAACTGGGAATGCTATGACCGCATCGTCGAAGCGCTGACCCGCCTGGAAGACGACCAGACCCTGCTGGTGCAGTCGGGCAAGCCTGTGGGCGTGTTCCGCACCCATCGTGACGCGCCGCGCGTGCTGATCGCCAACTCCAACCTGGTGCCGCACTGGGCCAACTGGGAACACTTCAACGAACTCGATGCCAAGGGCCTGGCCATGTATGGCCAGATGACCGCCGGCAGCTGGATATATATCGGCAGCCAGGGCATCGTGCAGGGCACCTATGAGACCTTCGTCGAAGCCGGCCGCCAGCATTTCGGCGGCAACCTGAAGGGCCGCTGGGTGCTGACCGCCGGCCTGGGCGGCATGGGCGGCGCGCAGCCGCTGGCCGCCACGCTGGCCGGCGCTTGTTCGCTCAATATCGAATGCCAGCAGAGCCGCATCGACTTCCGCCTGAAGACCCGCTATGTCGACGAGCAGGCCACCGACCTGGACGACGCGCTGGCCCGCATCGACCGCTATACCTCGCAGGGCAAGGCGATCTCGATCGCGCTGTGCGCCAACGCCGCCGAGGTGCTGCCCGAGCTGGTGCGCCGCGGCGTGCGCCCGGACATGGTCACCGACCAGACCAGCGCGCATGACCCGCTCAACGGCTACCTGCCGGCCGGCTGGAGCTGGGACGAATACCGCGAGCGCGCGCAGCGCGAGCCGGCGGCGGTGGTCAAGGCCGCCAAGGCATCGATGGCCGCGCATGTGCGCGCCATGCTGGCGTTCCAGCAGATGGGCGTGCCGACCTTCGACTACGGCAACAATATCCGCCAGATGGCCAAGGAAGAAGGCGTGGCCAATGCCTTCGACTTCCCCGGCTTCGTGCCCGCGTACATCCGCCCGCTGTTCTGCCGCGGCATCGGCCCGTTCCGCTGGGCCGCGCTGTCGGGCGACCCGCAGGACATCTACAAGACCGACGCCAAGGTCAAGGAACTGATCCCCGATGACGAGCACCTGCACCGCTGGCTCGACATGGCGCGCGAGCGCATCAGCTTCCAGGGCCTGCCGGCGCGGATCTGCTGGGTGGGCCTGGGCCTGCGCGCCAAGCTGGGCCTGGCCTTCAACGAGATGGTGCGCAGCGGCGAGCTGTCGGCGCCGGTCGTGATCGGGCGCGACCACCTGGATTCGGGCTCGGTCGCCAGCCCCAACCGCGAGACCGAGGCCATGCAGGACGGCTCCGACGCCGTGTCCGACTGGCCGCTGCTGAACGCGCTGCTCAACACCGCCAGCGGCGCCACCTGGGTTTCGCTGCACCATGGCGGCGGCGTGGGCATGGGCTTCTCGCAGCATTCCGGCGTAGTGATCGTGTGCGACGGCACCGATGAAGCCGCCGCCCGCATCGCCCGCGTGCTGCACAACGACCCCGCCACCGGCGTGATGCGCCATGCCGACGCCGGCTACCAGATCGCCGTCGACTGCGCGCGCGAGCAGGGCCTGGACCTGCCGATGCTGAACCACGCATCGCGCGACTGATCCCGCGGCCAGCAAGAGCCGTTCTGCCGCCGGGCCGCCGCGTGCGCCCCGGCCGGCGCCTTATCGTTTTACGGAGACACCCATGTCCATCGACACCACCGCCGGCGTGGCGGTCGCTGCGCCCCCGGCGCAACTGTCACGCACGCGCGCCATTGCCGCGATTACCATCGGCAATGGCCTGGAGTTCTATGATTTCGTCGTCTACAGCTTCTTTGCCACGCTGATCGGCCGGCTCTACTTTCCGGTCGACAACCCTACCGGGCAACTGCTGATGTCGTTCGCCACCTTTGGCGTCGGCTTCCTGATGCGCCCGCTGGGCGGCCTGCTGATCGGCATGTATGCCGACCGCGCCGGGCGCAAGCCGGCGGTGGCGCTGACCTTGTGGCTGATGGGGCTGAGCTCGCTGATCTTCGTGGTGACGCCGCCGTACGCGCAGATCGGCATCCTCGCGCCGGTGCTGGTGGTGGTGGCGCGGCTGGTGCAGGGCTTTGCCATCGGCGGCGAGATGGGCGCATCGACCGCGCTGCTGCTGGAATACGCCGATGACCGCACGCGCGGCTTCTATACCGCATGGCAGCCGTTCAGCCAGGGCCTGGCGGCGCTGCTGGGCGCGATCACCGGCCTGGTGCTGAGCAACGTGCTGGAGCCGGCCGAGCTGGAAGCCTGGGGCTGGCGCCTCGCCTTCCTGATCGGCATCCTGGTGATCCCGGTCGGCCTGGTGATCCGCCGCCGGCTGGAAGAAACCGCCGCGCCCGTGCGCCACGGCGAGCACGCCGCGCAATGGCCGCTGCTGCGCCGCCATGGCCGCGAGATCATCGCCAGCATCCTGCTGATGATCGGCCTGGCCTCTTCGACCTATATCGTCGTGTACTACCTCAGCAACTACGCGGTCAGCGTGCTGAAGATGCCGCTGTCGCTGGGCATCTGGGCCGCGTGCGTGGCGGCGCTGGTGCAGGTGGCGCTGTCGCCGTTCGCGGGCTGGCTGGCTGACCGCATCGGCCGCAAGACCGTAGTGCTGTGGTCGCGCGTGGCGCTGCTGGCAATGGTCTACCCGGCCTTCGTGCTGATCAACGCCGAGCCGTCGCTCGCGCGCCTGCTGGTGGTGGTGGGCTGCCTGTCGGTGCCGATGTCGATGACCGCGCCGGCCTCGATGGTCCTGGTCAGCGAGGTGCTGCCGCAGCGGCTGCGCGCCACCGGGCTGTCGATCGCGTATTGCGTGGCGATCGCGATCTTCGGCGGCTTTGCGCAGTATTTTTCGACCCGGCTGATCCAGGTCACCGGTGACGCCAATGCGCCCGCGCTGTATGTGATCGGCTGTGGCCTGGTATCGCTGATCGGCCTGGCAATGGTGCCGGAAACGCTGGGACGGCGGCTGAAATGAGTTCCCCGGCGCCTGCAAAGGGTGCTCCAAAGCCGCCCGAGCTAGCCTAAGCAAGGTGTTCTCCCTCTCCCCTCATGGGGAGAGGGTGGTTTGGCCAGGAAACACATCAAGCAAGACCCTCGTTTTTTCCAGCCCTGTGACGCCGGCAAACGCCCCACCTTCCCCCGCTGCCAGCACCTCAAAACCCCGGGTTAACACCTAGAACGCCGTTCGGATTCCCGAACGGCGTTTTCGCATGCCGGTCCGGATTCCCGAATCCGGCGCCGGAATCACATCTTTTTCTCCTTTGTATTCAACAAGTTGCACAACTCCTGTAGCCCTTTCGGGCTGGCACGGCGCGTGCAATATAGGCCGCCGCTTACAGCGCCAGACGGGTATGCCGGCATGCCGCCCGGCGTCCCGGCCGATGCCAAAAACAAAGGAGGACACACATGACCGACCCCGCCTTGCCCACCCCCTTCGCCACTCCGGCGAACCCACGGCACCTGTTGCCGCGCTGAACCACGACAAGGCCGGCCCGGCGCCCCGACATCGCCGCCCAGCCTTCCCGCAATACACAGACGCCCGTCCCTGCCACAGGAGACGGACGCACAGGCCTGATCCACGATGAAACTGAATCGACTGCCCACCCTGATCTTCATTGCGATGCTGCTCGGCGTGCTGGTCGGCACCGCCGCGCACAACATGGCGCCGGACGCCGCCACCGCCAAATCGATTGCGGACCACCTGTCCATCCTGACCGATGTATTCCTGCGGATGATCAAGATGATCATCGGCCCGCTGGTGTTCGCCACGCTGGTGGCCGGCATCGCCAGCATGGGCGATGGCCGCGCCGTGGGCCGCATCGGCCTGAAGGCAATGATGTGGTTCATTGGCGCCTCGATCACCTCGCTGCTGCTGGGCCTGGTGATGGCCAACCTGCTGGAACCCGGCCACGGCATGAACCTGCCGCTGCCGCCGGCTGACGCGGCCTCGAACCTGAAGACCGGCGCGCTGAACCTGCGCGACTTCATCGCCCACATGTTCCCCAAGAGCTTTGTCGAGGCCATGGCGCACAACGAGATCCTGCAGATCGTGGTGTTCTCGCTGTTCTTCGGCTTTGCGCTGGGCACGGTCAAGGACGGCGTGGGCAAGCCCGTGCTGCAAGGCATCGAAGGCCTCGCCACGGTGATGCTGAAGGTCACCAACTACGTGATGGCGTTTGCCCCGGTTGGCGTGTTCGGCGCCATCGCGGCGGTGATCACCGCGCAGGGCCTGGGCGTGCTGGTCGTGTACGCCAAGCTGATTGGCAGCCTGTACCTGGCGCTGGCGCTGCTGTGGGTGGCGCTGATCGCCGGCGGCTACTTCTTCCTGGGCCGTGACGTGTTCCGCCTGCTCAAGCAGATGCGCGCGCCGCTGATGATCGGCTTCGCCACCGCCAGCAGCGAATCGGCCTACCCGAAAGTGATCGACCAGCTGACCCGTTTCGGCGTCAAGGAGCGCATCACCAACTTCGTGCTGCCGCTGGGCTACTCGTTCAACCTGGACGGCTCGATCATGTACACCTCGTTTGCCGCGCTGTTCGTGGCGCAGGTGTATGGCATCGAGCTGTCGCTGACCCAGCAGATCACCATGCTGCTGGTCCTGCTTGTCACCAGCAAGGGCATCGCCGGCGTGCCGCGCGCCTCGCTGGTGGTGGTCGCCGCCGTGCTGCCGATGTTCGGCCTGCCGGAGGCCGGCATCCTGCTGGTGCTGGGCATCGACCACGTACTCGACATGGGTCGCACCGTGACCAATGTGCTCGGCAATGCGATTGCCACCGCCGTCGTCGCCAAAAGCGAAGACGCCATCGGCGCGCCGGTACCGTCCGAGGAGGATGAACCCGCCGCGGATACCACCACCGGCCTGGCACCTGCCCAGGTCCTCGCGGGCAAGTAATACCGTCCGCCAGGCGTGCCAGGGCCCGGTTGCCGATACGGCAACCGGGCCTTTTTGCATTCTGGCGCGGCACCGCCCCCCTGGTGTGGTAAAAGTAGGCACCCGCGCCGGCCCCTGCCCCTCTGGTCCGCGCGGCGGCTTTGCCACCTGCCTCACCCAACACCTGATGACCGGTCCGCTACACCCTCCCGGCGATACCACCCGCGCCACCGCACCCGCGTCCGCCGCACCCACCGGCTCGCGCCTGCCCCACGGCCTGCGCGGCCTTGCGCCGCTGCTCGCGCTGCTGGCGCTGGCCATGCTGGTGGGCCTGGCGGGCTCGCTCGGCTACCGCTACAGCTACGACACCGCGCTGGCGCGCCAGGCCGAACGCGGCCAGGTGCAGTTGCGGCTGTACACGCAGGCACTGGAAAGCGAGCTGGCGCACTACGACTACGTGCCCGGCCTGCTGTCGCTGGACGAGCGCATCGCCGCGCTGCTGCTGCGCCCGGACGACGCCGCCCGCGCGGCACGCGCCAATGACTACCTGAGCGCCCTCAATACGCGCGCCGGCACGCGCGTGATCTATGTGCTGGATGCGCACGGCAAGGTGCTGGCCAGCAGCAACTGGCAGCGCCCGGACAGCTACCTGGGCGAAGCGCTGAGTTTCCGCCCGTACTTCCAGGCGGCCATGGACGGCCAGCTGGGGCGCTTCTACGGCGTGGGCACCACCCGCAGCGAATCGGGCTACTACCTGTCGGCGCCGCTGGGCGAGCGCGACAACCCGGTCGGCGTGGCGGTGGTCAAGATTGGCCTGGAGCCGCTGGAGAACCGCTGGCAGGGCGCCGACAGCCAGATGCTGCTGACCGACGAGAACGGCGTGGTGATCCTGGCCTCGGACCCGTCATGGAAGCTGGCCGCGCTGCGCCCCCTGTCACCCGAGGCGCGCGAGCGCCTGATGCGCAGCCTCCAGTACAACCGCGCCCCGCTGCCGCAACTGCCGCTGACCCTGGTGCGCAAGCTGAACAACGGCAACGGCAGCAGCAGCGACGAACTGGTGCGCCTGCGCCGCGGCCCGCCGATGCTGGCGCAGCATGCCGCGCTGCCCGGCACCGACTGGCAGCTGACGCTGCTGACCAATACCTCGCAGGCACGCGTGGCCGCGCTCAACACGGCGGCACTGGCCGGCGTGCTGAGCGCCTTCGTGCTGCTGCTGGGGGCGGCGTGGAACGTGCGCCGGCGCATCGTCAACGAGCGCCTGGCGGCGCGCGCCGCGCTGGAGGCGGCCAACAGCGAGCTGGAGCGCAAGGTGGCCGATCGCACCGCCGACCTGTCCACCTCCAACCAGCGCCTGCAGGCCGAGGTGGCCGAACGCATCCGTGCCGAGACCGTGCTGCGCCAGGCCCAGGACGGGCTGCTGCAGGCCGGCAAGCTGGCCGCCGTGGGGCAGATGTCGACCGGCATCGCGCATGAGCTGAACCAGCCGCTGGCGGCGCTGCGCACCATCTCAGGCAATACCGGCAAGTTCCTCGAGCGCGGCGACTACGCCACCGTGCGCGCCAACCTCGACACCATCATCGGGCTGGTCGAACGCATGGGCCGCATCACCGGCGCGCTCAAGTCGTTTGCACGCAAGTCCGGCAACGGCCGCCGCCAGGCCAGGCTGGCCGAAGCGGTGGACAACGCATTGTTCCTGCTGCAGACGCGCGTGGACGCGGTCCAACCCGCGCTGCAGCGCGATGTCGATCCGACGCTGGCGGTGGTGTGCGATCCCAACCGCCTGGAACAGGTACTGGTGAACCTGCTCGGCAACGCGCTCGATGCCCTCGCCGGCCAGCCCGCGCCGCGCATTGCGCTGCACGCGCACGTGGCGGGCGCCATGGTCCACCTGACCGTGCGCGACAATGGCGCCGGCTTGTCCGAGGAAGCCTTCGCACGACTGTTCGAGCCCTTCTTCACCACCAAGCCCGCCGGGCAAGGGCTGGGGCTCGGCCTCACGCTGTCGGCCGGCATCCTCAATGAAAACGGCGGCAGCCTGTCCGCCGCCAACCACCCGGACGGCGGCGCCTGCTTCACGCTGGTGCTGCCGCTGGCGCCGCACGACGCCAACCCACAGGACGCAAAGCATGCCGGCTGACCTGACTGTACTGATCGTCGAGGACGATGCCGACGTACGCCTGGGCTGCGAGCAGGCGCTGCGCCTGGAGGGCATTGCCACGCGTGGCGTGGGCAGCGCCGAGGCCGCGTTGCGCGAGGCCGGGCCGGGCTATGCCGGCGTGGTCGTCAGCGACATTCGCCTGCCGGGCCAGGACGGCATGGCGCTGCTCGCGCAACTGCGCGAGCGCGACCCCGCGCTGCCGGTGATCATGATCACCGGCCATGGCGACGTGGGGCTGGCGGTGCAGGCGATGAAGCAAGGCGCCTACGACTTCCTGGAAAAGCCGTTCTCGCCCGAGCAGCTGGTGGACGCCACGCGCCGCGCGCTGGAGCAACGCCGGCTCGCGCTGGAAGTGTCAGAACTGCGAGAACGGCTGGCGGGCCGCCAGAAGCTGGAAGCCCACCTGATCGGCCATTCGCCCACGGTCGAGCGGCTGCGCCGCCTGATCGCCGACCTGGCCGGCACCGACGCCAATGTGCTGATCCACGGCGAGACCGGCACCGGCAAGGAACTGGTGGCGCGCTGCCTGCATGAGGCCAGCCAGCGCCACGCGCGCAACTTTGTTGCCATCAACTGCGGCGGCCTGCCAGAACAGCTGTTCGAGAGCGAGATCTTCGGCCATGAAGCCGGCTCGTTCACCGGTGCCGCGCGCCGCCGCATCGGCAAGATCGAACACGCCGAAGGCGGCACGCTGTTTCTCGACGAGATCGAGAGCATGCCGATGCCGCTGCAGATCAAGCTGCTGCGGGTGCTGCAGGAACGCGTGGTGGAACGGCTTGGCTCCAACCAGCCGGTGCCGGTCAACACGCGCGTGGTGGCCGCCACCAAGGCCGACCTGCGCGCGCTCTCCGATGCCGGCCAGTTCCGCGCCGACCTGTATTACCGCCTGAACGTGATCACGCTGGAATTGCCGCCGCTGCGCGAGCGGCGCGAAGATGTGCCAGCTTTGTTCGAGCATTTCGTCGCGCAGGCCGCGTTGCGCTTCAACCGCGAGGCTGTGCCCGCGACCCCGGCCGAGCTGGCCGCGCTGGTAGCCTACCCATGGCCCGGCAATGTGCGCGAGCTGCGCAACCTGGCCGAGCGCCATGTGCTGGGGCTGGGCTGCAACCCCGGCCACGGCACCACCGCTCCCGAAGCCCTGCCGCTGGCGCAGGCAGTCGAGCAATTCGAGCGCGCACTGATTGCCGATGCCATGCGCCGCCACGACGGCAACCTGAGCCGCGCCAGCGAAGCCCTGGGCGTGGCGAAGACCACGCTGTTCGACAAGGTGCGCAAGTACGGGCTTTGAAGCGTGGCCGGGGAATCGGGAACAGTCGCGCCGGCCATGCCGCGCAATCTGTCATGTCACGACAGAACTCTGAAGCGCCCGCTGTATTCAGCGGATGCTTCAGAGCTGCGTCGAACCCCGGGGAACCACCGGGGCAGGACAATGTCTGCGTTACTGTCGTGCCTGCCTGCAAGCACCAATGTGCGTTAAACAACCAATACGCGATGGATTTATGTTTTTTCTTACAGATGGATTGGCGTTTGCGGCATATTATTGGCTTCCAGCAGATCCGAGTCTGAGATCTTCAATACGTCCAGAAAGTCGCTGATCGGCTGGAAATGAAAGAAACAACAAATTTATAAAGAAAGCCGTCCGGCCGGCGGGGGAGCGGGTCAGGACACAGGGTCAGTCAACCATTGGCAGTGACAACCGCGCGGCGCATGTGCCTGGCGCCGCGGGCGCCGTCCCGGCGCGACTGCCTTCAGGACCACGGGTGATGGGATGAAACTGGATCCGGCACTGGCTGAAAAGCCTTATTACAGCACGCGTACAGCGGCAAAACTGCTTAACGTCTCTCTGGGCACCGTCCAGAAGATGGTCGAGCGCGGCGAACTTGGCGCCTGGAAGACCAACGGCGGCCATCGGCGCATCCACAAGGAGACCGTGCACCGCCTGCTGGCGACGCGCATCGGGCCGGAATCGGCGTCGCCGCACGGCCTGGACCTGGTGGTATTCCACCCCAACCACCAGGAAGCGCAGCGCATCCACGGCCAGCTTGCCAAGTGGGGGCTGCCGCTCAAGAGCGTGGTGGTCGACGATGTGCTGGACACCGTCATCACCTCGGTCAGCGAGCATCCGCGCGTGGTGCTGTACTACGTCGACGAACTGAACGACGCCGAGTCGGCCACCATCGAGAAGCTACAGAATTTCTTTGCCAGCCAGCACGTGATCTTCGCCGTGATCACCAACCGCCAGGCCTATGAAGGCGTGGCCGATGCCCTGCAGCACTGGGGCATCATGGTGTTCCTGAAGACGCCGTCGCTGGAAGAGGTCAAGGGCTTCCTGCGCGCCCAGCTGATGATGGGCCGCACCGCCTGAGCACGGCTGCGCCGGGGCCATGCCGGCCCCGGCATCGCTTGCAGCCTCAGGCCACTGCCGCCTGCCGCGGCGTTGCCAGCCCGGCTTCGTCGCCGTCGGCCTGCGCCATCATCCAGCCGTACAGGTTGCGCGGATCCGGCGGCATCGCCACCAGCTCAACCGCCCTGCCCGCCCGGTGCGCCTGCGCTGCGGTGTAGAGCCAGCGCAGCGCGGCGTAGTCTTCCAGCGCAAACCCAACCGAATCGAACACGGTCACCTCGTCCGCCGCCGCGCGGCCGGGCGCGTGGCCGGCCAGCACCTGCCACAGCTCGGTCACCGGCGCGTCGGCCGGCAACTGCTGGATCTCGCCTTCGATGCGCGTCTGGTCTTCGTATTCCACCACGATGCGCGCGCGGCGCAGGATATCGGGGTGCAGTTCAGTCTTGCCGGGGCAGTCGCCGCCAACCGCATTAAGGTGCATGCCGGCCCGCACCATTTCCGGCGTGAGGATGGTGGCGCGAGTCTTGTCGGCGGTGACCGTGGAGACAATGTCCGCCCCGGCCAGCGCGGCCTCGATCGATTCGGCACGCCGGATCGAAAGTCCGGGTACGCCACCAAGGTTGCGCATCAGCCGTGTGGTGGCGGCGGGATCGATGTCATAGGCGGCGATCTCGCGCACGCCCAGCATCGCCTGGAAGGCCAGCACCTGGAACTCGGCCTGCGCGCCGTTGCCGATCAGCGCCATCGTCGCCGCACCGGGCCGCGCCATGGCGCGCGCCGCCAGCGCCGAGGTGGCCGCGGTGCGCAGCGCAGTGGCCAGCGTCAGGTCGGCCAGCATCAGCGGGAAGCCGGTTTCCACCTCGGCCAGCAGGCCGCAGGCCATCACCGTCGGCATGCCATGCTGCGCATTGCGCGGATGGCCGTTCACATACTTGAACGCATACTGGATGCCGTCGCTGACCGGCATCAGCTCGATCACGCCACGCGCGGAATGGCTCGCCAGCCGCGCGGACTTGTCGAAGTCGTGCCAGCGCAGAAAGGCCTGCCGGACCTGCCCGGCCAGGTCCACGATGGCGGCCTGCGGGCCGATGGTGGCCACCAGCCGGGCCACGTCACTGGCGTCCAGGAACAGGGATCGGGCGGTGCTTTTCATGACCGTCTCCTTGGCTGTCTGTGCGATGCCTGCACTCAGGCCGCCACCGCGGCGATGCCCGGCCCGCTGCGGCGATCCAGGCGCAGCGTCATGCAATAGGCGCCGCCGCCGGACAGCATGAAGGGCGACAGGTCGACCTCATGCAGCTGGTAGCCGCGCCGGCCCAGCTCGGTGCGCAGGTGCGGCGTGGTGCGGGTCATCACCACCTGGTCGTCGAGATTGACGGCATTGACGCTGAAGTGGCGCAGGTCGTCGGCGCTGGCCTCGATGCGCAGCCGCGCCGGCACGCGCGCGCGCAGTTCGCGCAACGCCGCTTCGCTGAAGGCCGGCGGGTAGTACAGCACCTCGCCCCCGGAAAGCGGGCAGAAGCAGACGTCCAGGTGGTAGCTCTGCTCGGTGGCCAGTTCCAGCGCCACCACGTCCTTGCCGAAGTAGTTCGACACCGCCACGGCTGCCTCATGCGACGAGCGCGGACCGAACCCGGCCCAGAAGTGGCCGCGGCCGGCATCCCAGATGCAGTCG
This sequence comes from Cupriavidus sp. FW305-26, assembly GCF_058787975.1. Taxonomy (NCBI): domain Bacteria; kingdom Pseudomonadati; phylum Pseudomonadota; class Betaproteobacteria; order Burkholderiales; family Burkholderiaceae; genus Cupriavidus; species Cupriavidus sp. FW305-26. The sequence goes on along the minus strand of NZ_JBYTAH010000060.1, from coordinate 2,825 downwards.
CCCGCGCCTTCCTGGAAGCAGCCCTCGGGCAGCAGCGCGACTTCGTCGAGCAGGCCGCGTTCGCGCAGCTTGCCGAAGATGTCGGCGAACGGCGCTTCTTCACCACGGCGTTGCGGGTAGCGAAAGCGCGCCAGCAACGCGCGGCCATCGAGCACCACCGCGGCGTTGGCCGGGAACACCATGTCGGGCAGCCCCGGCGCGCCGGGGGCCACCTCGACCGCAAAGCCGGCCCGGCCCAGCGCCTCGCGCAGCGCGTCGAACGACTGCATCGCGCTGCGGTGCATGCCGCGCGGGTCGCGTGCCCAGGCAGCCGGGTCCATCCACGGATTGATGCTGTACGACACGTCGTAGAAGGTCGGCTCGACCAGCAGGATCGTGGGGGAGTGGGTCACGGGGGCTCCTTTTTTGATGGCAGGTTTCGGGAAATCAATCGGTCGATTGAATTCTCGGGCAAGCTGGTGTTAACTAATAGCCAGCAAATTGCGCAATTTGCGCGAGGCATTTATCAATATGCCAGCCTATGCTGGCGCTTTGAAAAGACTGTTTGCCCACCCCATGGATGCCACCGACCACCAGTTGATTTCACTCCTGCGCGACAACGCGCGCATGCCGGTCACGGCGCTGGCGCAGGCGCTGCGCGTGTCGCGCGCGACCGTGCAGAACCGTATCGACAAACTGGAACAGGAAGGGGTAATCGTTGGCTACACGGTGCGCCTGCGGCCCGAGGCCGAAGCGCACCGCATCCGCGCCTGGATGACGATTGCCGTGGAAGGCAACAAGGCCCGCACCGTGCTGCAGGCGCTGCGCGGCGAGCCCAATGTGCAAGCGCTGCATACCACCAACGGCCGCTGGGACATCATTGCCGAGCTGCGCGCCGACACACTGGAAGCGTTCGACCGCGCGCTGGACCGGATCCGGCTGATCGACGGCATCAGCGCCACCGAGACCAGCATCCTGCTGTCGACCTACAAGTAAAGGGACCCGCCCAGGTCCCGGCGCTTCCCACCACCGGCAGGCGCGCCACGCCCAGTGCCGCCATGCGCTTGTGCGGTGCATCACGCCCCGCGATTGGGATGCGCTGCACCAAAGGCGGCCAAATATATCACCCCGTGATATATTACGCGCACCATTCCAAAGCGCCCCCCGTCACAAGAATGCCAACCGCCCCCGCTGTCGCTGCCCTGGCGCAGAATGCCCGTGCATGGCTGCGCACATTCGTTCCGCTACCCGTTGCCGCCAGCCGCAAGGAGCGCCTCAAAAGCTGCCTGGGCGCCCTGCTGGGCCTGCTCTGCACTGAATGGATCAGCCACCAGACCTTGGGCGGCTTCAACCCCTGGTTTGTCGCGCCGATGGGGGCCTGCGCGGTGCTGCTGTTCGCCGTGCCATCATCGCCGCTGGCACAGCCCTGGTCAGTGATTGGCGGCAACCTGATTGCCGCGGTGGTCGGCGTGGCGTGCGCGCGCTGGATCCCGGACCCTGGCCTGGCCGCAGCGGTCGCAGTGGCCGTCTCCATCGCCCTGATGTTCCAGTTCCACTGCGTGCACCCGCCCAGCGGCGCGGTGGCCATCACCGCCGTATTCGGCGGGCCGGCGGTCAGTGCGCTGGGCTTCGGCTTCGTTGCCGTGCCCGTGCTGTTCAATTCGATGCTGCTGCTGATGATGGCGCTGGCCTTCAACAACCTGTCGCGGCGGCGCTACCCGCACCGCCCGCCCGAGCCTGCCATGCAGCACGGGACCAAGGACGTGCCGCCATCCCAGCGCGTTGGCGTCACCCGCGCCGACCTCGATGCTGCGCTGAAGGTGCGCGGCGAATTCCTGGATATCGAAGAAGACGACCTCGAACAGATCCTGGTGGCCGCGCAGTTGCGCGCCTACCGGCGCCACTTCGGCAACGTGCTGTGCGGCGAGATCATGTCGCGCGACGTGGTCATGGTGACCCCGGACCAGCCTGCACATGAGGCCGGGCACCTGCTGTCGCGGCACCGTATCAAGGCCCTGCCGGTAGTGGACGCCACCCGGCGGCTGGTAGGCATCATCACCCAGAGCGATTTTTTTGCGGCGCAGCGTGATACTGGTGCGCGGCGGCTGGCTGGTACCGTGCGGGACCTGATGACACGCGCCGTTGTCACCGCCCGACCCGAGCAGCCGATGGTGGAGTTGGCCCAGGCATTCTCGGACGGCGGCTTGCACCACGCGCCGGTGATCGACGACCACCGGCGCGTGGTGGGGATGGTGACGCAGTCGGATCTGGTGGCTGCACTGCTCAAGAGTGGGGTGATGGCGGTGCCGGATTGAGGGCACCCGGACATCGCATCAACGCCTTTGGCTGCGCCCCGCGCAAGCGCAGAAAAAACCGACGATGCACTTTGAGCCCGCGCAGCAGCCGTAGGCGTCCCCGCGATGCCGGTCGCAGCAGGCGGCCTGCGCCCTGCATGGGGATCGTTCAATAGTGGGTTAACGCAGGCACTGCCCCTGACTCACATGGCGTAGCAGGGTCGAACGGGCAACCACGCCGGAACGGCAAGCACCACCGTGCGAACCACCAACACCCTGGAATTGATTGCCGGCCGCTCAGGCGACGCGTTTTTTGGTTACTTTTTGTCGCTCGGACAAAAAGTGACTCGCCAGCTACGCCGGCGAAACAGCCACGCCGACCAAGCGCCACATACCGACCGCTAGCAAAAAGCCCAGACACCCACCCGCTATCCACCGTCACAAACCTATGGCACTGTGCCCCCACGAGGGGGAACACGCCGCACGCAGCGGCCCACCGCCATAGTGACGACTAACCCACCGCCCCCCTTCCGCATCGCCCCCCCCAACGTA
>NZ_JBYTAH010000059.1:0-50799 GCF_058787975.1 Cupriavidus sp. FW305-26 | reverse complement strand
CGCAACTCCAAGATAACAGTGGTGGGCTTGTTGGCCCTTTTTGTTTCTAAACGGTCACGCAGATCGGCGATGAACCATAAAAATGGGATCGGGCTACCACCGCGATGCGGCCATCCAGTGGTTTTGCGCACGCAGGTCTTCGAGATGTTCTTCGAGTAGGCACCCAGGCCGGGCATCGGCCTAGTGTGGCGCCTGCATGCGGAGATGCGACGCGCGCAGCGTCTGGCTGGGCAGCACGCCGAACAGCCGGCGGTACTGCATGGCGAACCGGCCGATGTCCCAGACCCCGAAGCGCATACAGATGCTCGTGACCGTCTCGCCTGCCTTGGCATGCTTCAGCGCCTGGCGCGCGTGGTGCAAGCGGTGGAGCACCAGGTACCGGTGGGGGCTGATGCCGACGTACCGGTTGAACACGTTGCGAATGGTACGTTCCGAGGCACTGGTAGCTGCGCACAGATCTTCAAGCAGGATGGGCGTGTGCCGCGCCGCTGCCAGCAAGTCCATGGCCTGGCTCAGGATGCGCCGGTGATTCTGGTGCCTGGCAGTGTCGGTGCTACGCGCGGCTAGCGGCAGCAGGGTGTTGAACGCGAGCCGGAGGAGTTCGCTGCGTGCGGTCTGCTCGCCAGCCGGGTGATGCAGTTGGGCAGGCTGGCGATCATCGATGAAGAGCAGGCGCTGGGTCAGCGCAAGCAGGGCGCCCAAGCTTGGACCGCCGGTCAAGACAAGATTGCGGGCGAGCAATGACAAGTCGGCATTGTCTGCGTATGTCGCCATCCACCGGCAGACGAGCTCGCATGGCATGGAGATTGTCATCCAGCTTGCCGGGCGGCTGGCGTCGATATGGAACATGCGGTCCGGCGCCATCCAGCCGATTGCACGGCGGTCGAACCGGCGCCCGTCGACCACCGTGCATTCATGTCCGCTCAGCGGCAGGAACAGGTTGAAGCATCCCGGCATGCCTGCGCCACTGTAGATCGTCGCGGCGCCTTCCTGTCCAGCCATCAAGGCAACGCCATTCAGCTCGAGCACACGCAGGCGCCAGTCCCGTCGCTGCGCCGAGCGCAGCATGTACCGGCCGTTTACGCCATACAGTGACGCTTCGAATTCATCGAACTCCGCATAGCTGGCGTTGGTCATCGTCACCCTCTTGCGCTCAGGTGGATTGGAGTGCCCTGCGGCGGGATGGCTGACACCTGGCGCAGGCTCGGCAGGCGCCATCCGATTTGCCGATTTTACGTAGCGTCTGGCCAGAGTCCAGGAGAATAATGGCCGTCACCGCGATGGTTGCCGACCGTGAAGCAGGCTGCCATGCCGCCAGCGCACAGGCTGGCGACGATCGCACACATCGGGTCCTCGAGCCGCCGCGGGCTTTCCAATCCCCTTCAGACGGAGCAAGCCATGGGAACGATTACAACCAGGGACGGGACCGAGATCTACTTCAAGGACTGGGGCGCGGGGCAACCAATCGTCTTTCATCACGGCTGGCCCCTGACCGCCGACGACTGGGATGCCCAGCTTCATTTCTTCCTGGCCAGGGGGTTCCGGGTCATTGCGCACGATCGCCGCGGCCACGGCCGCTCCACCCAGACCGCCATCGGCAATGAGATGGACACCTACGCCGCCGACGTGGCCGCGCTCGTTGCGCACCTCGACCTGAAGGACGCTGTCCATGTCGGCCACTCGACTGGCGGCGGTGAAGTGGCACGCTATGTCGCGAAGCATGGCGCCGGGCGCGTGGCCAAGGCGGTCCTGATCGGTGCCGTACCGCCGATCATGGTCAAGACGGACGCCAATCCGGGGGGCTTGCCGGTGGAGGTGTTTGACGGCTTTCGCGAGCGGGTAGCCACCGACCGCGCCCAGTTCTACAAGGAAGTGCCGGTGCCCTTCTATGGCTACAACCGCGATGGCGCGAAGGTCTCGGAAGGCGTGAAGGACAACTGGTGGCGACAGGGCATGATGGGCGGGGTCAAGGCCCAATACGATTGCATCAAGGCATTCTCGGAAACTGACTTCACCGAAGACCTGAAGGCGATCGACGTGCCGGTGCTGGTCATGCACGGCGACGACGACCAGATCGTGCCCATCGGGGCCTCGGCCCCGTTGAGCGCGGAGCTGCTGCGCAACGGCACCCTGAAGGTCTACAAGGGCCTGGCGCATGGCATGTGCACGACCCATCCGGATCTCATCAACAACGATCTGCTGGCGTTCGTGCAACGCTGACCAGTGTCGCAGAGGCACGATTGCCAGTGCCAGGGAGGACGATCATGACAGGCCCCGCCTACACCAGCGAGTCCACCGGGCTTCTGCTGGTGGATCCGTACAACGATTTCCTGAGCGAAGGCGGCAAGCTGAACGGCCTGGCCAAGCCGGTGGCGGACAAACTCGGGACGCTGGCAAATCTGCGTACGGTGACCAGCGCGGCGCGTTCGCGCGGCATACAGGTGTTCTACGTGCCGCACCATCGCGCCCGCCCGGACGAGCATCTCGGCTGGCAGCACGCCAGCCCCTACCAGCTCGGTGCCAGCCGCGCGCAGGTCTTTGCCGAAGGCACCTGGGGCGGGGACTGGCATCCTGATTTCCGCCCCATGGCCGGCGACGTGATTGTCCATGAGCACTGGGGCGGCAGCGGCTTCGCCAACACGGACCTGGATTTCCAGCTCAAGCAGCACGGCATCCGGCAGGTCGTCCTGGTGGGCTTGCTGGCAAACACCTGCATCGAAGCCACGGGGCGGTTCGCGGCGGAACTTGGCTACCACGTGACCCTGGTGCGGGACGCGACCGCGGCATTCTCGCCGGAAGCCTTGCACGCCGCGCATGAGATCAACGGGCCCACGTTCGCGCATGCCATCCTGACCACCGCCGCATTGCTCTCCGCGCTGGGCGCGCGCTGACGGGGAATTGCGCTACATTGACGGCTGCCCGCATGGGCAAAACCCCCGCATAACAGGAGGCATCATGGGCGAGTACACATCGATCGACGTAGCGGACGGCAGCTTCCGGGCCTACCTTGCCAGGCCGACATCAGCGGCCAACGGCAAGGCCATTGTGGTGATCCAGGAGATCTTCGGCATCAACGACGACATGCGTGCCACCTGCGATCATTTCGCGCAACACGGTTTCACCGCCATCTGCCCGGATCTCTACTGGCGCCAGCAGCCGAACGTCGAACTCACCGACAAGAGCGATGCGGAATGGCAGAAGGCCCTGGCGCTCTACCAGGCCTTCGATGTCGATGCGGGCGTGGGCGACCTGGATGCGACCATCCAGTTCACGCGGCGGCTGGACGACATTACCAGCGGCGTGGGCACGGTCGGCTACTGCCTTGGCGGACTGCTGGCATTCCTGACCGCAGTCCGCACCAATGCCGAAGCGGCTGTCTCCTACTACGGCGTCGGCATCGACAAGCATCTCGGCGAGGCCGCGACGTTCACCACGCCGCTGCTGATGCATATCGCCGAGGAAGATGAATTCGTGCCGCCGGAAGCGCGGGCGCGGATCGTCGCGGCGCTGTCGGACAAGCCCAATGTCGAGATACACACGTATCCCGGCTGCATGCACGCCTTCGCGCGAAACCAGGGCGTCCACTATGTCGCCGACGCCGCCGAACGGGCCAATGCCCGGACGCTTTCATTCTTCCAGGCTATGCCATAGCCTGCGCCGCAACCACGCTCCGTCCGGCGGGACCGGGAACGGCGCCGTTGCGGTCCCGTTCCGGTCGTACCGTGTCGCGCATGAGGCGACGCGATTAAGCCCGCAGGCGACCCTCAGTCTCCAACGGGCGAAAACTATCCTGGCTTGGCGCCTGACCCGATGATGAGTTCAAGCTCGGTCTTGAAGCCTTCACCGACGTCGAACTGCTTAAGGCATTCATAAACCTCGTTCCAGGCCCTCAATCTCGCCGCGACGTCGAGGTCCGCTACCACAGCCCGGTATGCCCCGGCGGCTTCCTGCATCAGTTGCAGAGCATCGGACGCGCTCGGCAAGACGAGCTGCGCTCGAACATGCTGTGTTTTCACATCGCCAAGACCGCTGTCGTTCATCAGGCGCTCCATCACGCCATCGCCTCCCAGTGCGAAGATTCCAGGTTGTCCGGGGGCGGGCGGAGACTTGCCCGCGTGGCGTAGAAGGATCGCCATCGGCTGGGCCATAAAGGGATTGTTGGCCGGCGTCGTGAAGACCAGCGCCGCGAAACGCGCACCAGGCTTGAGTACGCGTCGGACAGATTCCAATGCCTCACCAGGTGACGGGAAAAGCATCAATCCCAATCGACACATTGCCGCGTCGAACGGCGCCAGTGTCTCGTCCAATTCGTCTACTGCGCATTCCAGCGTTTCGATATTCTGAAGACCGGCACGAGCGGCATTTCGGCGGACATGCTCCAGCATGGTGCCCGATATATCACTGGCGACCACTTCGCCGCCGGCACCCACACGCATCGCTGCCTGGATGCTCTGGCTGCCGGCACCGCAGGCCAGATCGAGAACGCGCATGCCCGGCCGGATACCGGCCATATCGATGAGCGTGTCCGTGGCGCCCGAAAGATTGGTGGCAAACACATGCTCCCACTTCGCCCAGCCGGGTGCTGCCGACTCCCACGTATTGCGAAGATTGAATTTCACGCTGCTGTCGGTCATCTGGAGACTCCCTCAGGACGCCGCCTGTACAGGAGCATTGTAGTGCGCAAGCGATGCGTGCGGCCCTCGTCATCCAGCGCCCGCAAGTTGGCGGCTTCCACGCAGAAGGCTTACGTTCTGCGCACATTTGGAGGCTGTGCCAGTGAGTGACCGCCTTCCTGAACGACTCCAACAGTTGAGTGGACACTCGATCGGCATCCTAAAAGAAAAAACCGCAGCCAAAGCTGCGGTTTTTTCATCCTGCTAGCACCCTACCCGCTTAAACTTCCTCATACAGCGGCAGCGTCAGAAACTCAGCAAAATCCTCCGACGTAGACATCTGCTCAAAAATCTCAGCAGCCCGGTCATAGGTCTTGGTATCGCCACCCACCAGTGCCTTCACCTTCGCCAGCTCTTCCGGAATCAGCTTGCGCACCAGCTCGGCCGTCACCTTGGTGCCGTCTTCCAGCTTGCCCTTCGGCGAGCGGATCCACTGCCACACCTGCGAGCGCGAGATCTCGGCAGTAGCAGCATCTTCCATCAGGTTGTGGATCGGCACGCAGCCGTTACCAGCCAGCCAGGCGCCCAGGTAGTGGATGCCGACGTTGATGTTCATGCGCAGGCCATGCTCGGTGATCGGCGTTTCCGGCTTGAAGTCGAGCAGGTCGGCGCCCTTCACTTGCACGTCGGGGCGTTGCTTGCCGAACTGGTTGGGCTTGTCGCCCAGCACTGCCACGAATTCCTTCATGGCCGGCTCGACCAGGCCCGGGTGGGCAACCCAGCCGCCGTCGTAGCCGTCGGTGGCATCGCGGCGCTTGTCGCTGATGATGCCTTCCATGGCGATGGCGTTCTTCTCCGGATCGTTCTTGATCGGGATCAGCGCACTCATGCCGCCCATGGCGGGAGCGCCGCGGTGGTGGCAGGTCTTGAGCAGCAGCAGCGCGTAGGCACGCATGAACGGCGCGGTCATCGTGACCTTGGCGCGGTCGGCCAGGCAGAAGTCCTTGTCGTTCTTGAACTTCTTGATGCACGAGAAGATGTAGTCCCAGCGGCCGGCGTTCAGGCCAGCGCTGTGCTCGCGCAGTTCATACAGGATTTCGTCCATCTCGAACGCCGCCAGGATCGTTTCGATCAGCACGGTGGCCTTGATGGTGCCTTGCGGCAGGCCGATCTCGTTCTGCGCCATCACGAAGATGTCGTTCCACAGGCGCGCTTCCAGATGGCTTTCCATCTTGGGCAGGTAGAAGAACGGGCCGGCGCCGCGGGCGATCTGCTCGCGGGCGTTGTGGAACAGGAACAGCGCGAAGTCGAAGATGCCGCCCGAGATGCGCTTGCCGTCGATGGTGACGTGCTTCTCGTCCAGGTGCCAGCCGCGCGGACGCACTTGCAGGGTGGCGATCTTGTCGTTCAGCTTGTATTGCTTGCCCTTGGACTCCAGGGTCAGCGTGCGGCGCACGGCGGCCTTCAGGTTGACCTGGCCCTGCAGCTGGTTGTGCCAGTTGGGGGTGTTGGAATCCTCGAAGTCGGTCATGTAGCTGTCAGCGCCCGAGTTGAAGGCGTTGATGACCATCTTGGCCTCGACCGGGCCGGTGATTTCCACGCGGCGGCATTCCAGGGCCTGGGGGATCGGGGCAACCTTCCAGTCGCCTTCGCGGATGCTCTTGGTTTCCGGCAGGAAGTCGGGGATCTCACCGGCGTCCAGGCGCTTGGCGCGTTCCACGCGCGCGGCCAGCAGTTCCTGACGGCGCGGCTCAAAGGCGCGGTGCAGCTTGTCTACCAGGGCCAGGGCTTCCGGCGTGAGGATATCTTCGTAGGCCGGCAGGATCTCGCCGGTAATCTTCATGCCCGCGGGCAGCGTGATAGCCATCAGTCTTCTCCTGTGATCGATAGCGGTAAGGCTTGGTTGAAGGGACCCTGCTACACCGCCACGCCACGGACGCGGACGAATTCAAGCAGGTCGTTCATGTCGTGCCCGGTGCCGGAGGGGGCTACGTCGAGCCGCTCCGCCGGATGGCCGGCACGGTTGATCCAGAACGTGGTGTAGCCGAACCACGTGGCGCCGCAGGCGTCCCAGCCGTTGGACGAGACAAAGAGCATCTCTTCGGCGGGCAGGCTGAAGGCTTGCGGCCCCAGCGCGTAGGCGGCCGGCGCGGTCTTGTACTGGCGCACGGCGTCCACCGACAGCACGTGGTCGAACAGGCCATGCATGCCGGAGCTCTTGACCGAGATGTCCAGCATCTCGGCATTGCCGTTGGACAGGATGCCCAGCGGCAGCCCGGCGCGGCGCAGGCGCTTGAGCGCTCCCAGGTTCTCCGGGAACGCGGACAGGCACGCGTATTCCTTGAGCAGCTGCGCCTCGGCGGCTTCATCCAGTGTCAGGTTCAGGCGCTCGGCGGCGTAGCGCAGCGCGTCCACGGTGATCGCCCAGAACGGCTTGTAGCGCGAGCCATCGGGGGCGGCCATGGTGCGGATGCGCGTGTAGTCGATCTGCCGGTCCCGCCACAGCAGCGCCAGCGCCTCGCCGCGGCCCGGGAACAGTTGTTCCGCGCGCGCGGTGACGGAATACACGTCGAACAGCGTGCCATAGGCATCGAAGACGACTGCGCGGATCTTGTTCATGAGGGCCTGGGCAACCTGCAACGGTACGGGCGACTGGGTGGATGGACGAGCAGACCACAGTTGCGTGGCTCTGTACACCATTGAATGCATCGAATTGTAGGGAGACGCTGCAGTGCGGCAAAGTGGTCGCGGGTCACTTGATCTTTTACTTTTAGGCAACTAATCTTGGCTGACTAAAACAAAACTCCGCACCAAATCCTCCTCACTGCCGGCCATATGGACGCAACGCCACCGCTTGCGTGACCGTGCCGGCACACCGCAGGCACATCAGGCAAACATTTGTGGACCACTTCAAACAACTGGAGACCTTTGTATCCGTCGCGTCGCGCGGCAGCCTTTCCGCAGCGGCGGCGGCTGAAGGCGTGGCGCCGGCCATCATCGGGCGGCGCATCGACGCGCTGGAGGAGCGCCTGGGCGTCAAGCTGCTGGTACGGACCACGCGCAAGATCAGCCTGACCTTTGAAGGCTCTGCCTTCCTGGAAGACTGCCAGCGCATCCTGAACGACCTGCACAATGCCGAGGCCAGCGTCTCGGCGGGCGGGGTCAAGGCCAGCGGGCACCTGCGCGTGACCGCCCCGGCGGGCTACGGCCGCAAGCACGTGGCGCCGCTGGTGCCACTGTTTATTGAGTCGCATCCGGATGTGTCGATCACGCTGGACCTGTCTGACCGCGTGGTCGACCTGGTCAATGAAGGCTTCGACTGCGCCATCCGCCTGGGCGACCTGCCCGACTCCAGCCTGGTATCGATCCGGCTGGCCGAAACGCGCCGCGTGGTGGTGGCCTCGCCCGAGTACCTGGCGCGCGCCGGGCGCCCTATGGCGCCGGAAGACCTGCAGCGCCACAACTGCCTTGCCTTTGGCGCCAGCGCCAATGTGCAGCGTGGCTGGGTGTTCCAGGAGGAAGGCCGCGCGGTCACGGTCAAGGTCGGCGGCACCATGGAATGCAGCGACGGCGCGGTGCTGCATGAGTGGTGCCTGCAAGGCAACGGGCTGGCGTGGCGCTCCTGGTGGGAGGTCGGCAGCGAGATCGCCAGCGGGCGGCTGGTGACGGTGCTGGACGAGTTCCAGGCGCCGCCGATCGGCATCCATGCGGTGTTTCCGCAGCGCAAGCACCTGCCGCTGCGGGTGCGGCTGTTTATCGATCACCTGAAGAACACCTACGGCAACCCGTCCTACTGGCGCCGGGCCGAACAGGCCGCAGCCCCCACGCCGGTCGCCGAGGTCCTGGCGGACTGAAGGATAGGCGCCTGCCGGTGTGCTGAGACGCTTTCATTGCAATTGATTCCGCGCAATGCCCTTCTCGGCACACTGACTACAATGGATTCGTGACAGGCGCTTACCGGCGCCCCGGCATCCGCCGATGCCAGCTGGCTGCCCTGCCCCGATCCCTAGTCAGAAAAGGAGCCCCGCATGTTCCAACATATCCTGCTACCCACCGACGGCTCGGAACTCTCCAAGAAAGCCATCAACGGCGGGCTGGAGCTCGCCAAGGCCATCGGCGCGCGCATCACGGCCTATGTCTGCCTGGAGGAGTACCCCTACACGCCGTTCAGCGAAATCGTGGTCGAAGCCCCGCAGGCCTTCAAGGACCGCATCGAGAACCAGGCCAAGCTGTATCTGAAAGAGGTCGAGAACCTGGCCACGGCGGCGGGCGTGACCTTCGACGCCGATATGTCGACCTTTGCGGTGCCCTACCTGGGCATCATCGACGCGGCCGAGCGCCATGGCTGCGACGTGATCTTCATGGCATCTCATGGCCGGCGCGGGTTGTCCGGCCTGCTGCTGGGCAGCGAGACGCAGAAGGTGCTGACGCATACCGACATCCCGGTGATCGTCTACCGCTGACCCCCGGGCGCACAGCGCCAGCAAAGCAAAACCGCCCGCACCGGCATGACCGGTGCGGGCGGCTTTTTGCTTGCGCAGGCCGCTTACGAAGCCTTGCTGATGCGCTGCTCGATATGCTTGGCGCGGTCTTCCGAGCCCGGGTGCGACGAGAACATGCCGGACTTGCCGCCGTCCAGCTTGGCCAGTTTCTGGAAAGCCGTCACCAGGCCACGCGTGTTGGCATTGTTCTTGGTCAGCAGGTCGAAGGAATAGTCATCCGCCGCGCTTTCCTGCGACTGCGAGAACTGCGCGTTGATCAGCTTCTCGCCCAGTTCGCCCAGTTGCGACTGCGACAGCGCCGCCACCGCGCCGTTGCCGGCAGCAGCAGCCGCGCCGCGTGCCGCCGTGGCGGTGTAGGCGACCTGCATGGCCTTCTTGGTGTGGCCCAGCGCCACGTGGCCCAGCTCATGGCCCAGCACGCCGCGCACTTCATCGTCGGTCATCATGTCCATCAGGCCGCTGTAGACACGCACGCAGCCGTTGGCCATGGCCCAGGCGTTGACGTCCTTGGTCATGTAGACCTTGGCGTTGACGTTGGGCACGTCGCTGTTCTTCAGCCCGCTCATGATCTTGACCAGGCGCTTGCTGTAGGTGGTGTTGGCAGCGGCGATCTTGTTGGTCTTGTCCGATTCAGCGCAGGCCTGGTCGGACAGGCTCTTGACGTCGGCATCGGACAGCGTGGCAGCCTTGGCCAGCGAAGTGCCGGCGCTCATCACGCCATCGAGATTGGTGGGCATGCCGCCGGAACAGCCGGCCAGCAGTGCCGCCGCGATGGCGCAGGAAGCGAGCGAGAGAGATGCTTTCATGATGTTGTTCTTGGTGGGTAGCTCGGAAAGTGCCGATAAAGGCCACGGCACTTTAAGCCATCTCTCTTACGGCGGGAATCACCCAAATGCCGCAACTTGGCAAAAGTGACAATTTATTGCGTTTCAGCAAATTCGAGCCCGCCGCGGGCCCAGTGCTTCGATGTCGGCTCAAGCGGGACCGCCCCCCAACCTGTTCGCAGGCAATCACTGCTTGCGACTGCCATCTCCCGCGTCGCTGCCGCCAATCTTGACATCTTGTGGGGGTAGTGACCGGGGCAGCGCTGACGCCGCCGCGTCCCCAATCGCCTCGATCTCCCGCGCGACTTCGTGCGCGCGGGTCGATAGTTGATATTTGAAATATCCAAAAGCGACAAGAGCCGCAAGCGCGTATGCGGTGACTGCCATCCAGACTGGAATACCCCACAGCGGCCGGAAGTTCCGTTCTTTGGAGACTTCCAGATCGCCGGATAGTGCATCCCGCACCGGCGGACGTTGTGACTTCAATAGTTCGTAGAGCTTCTGCCGGATATGCTCATGCTGCCGGTCTCCCCCAGTTTCCACCCGATAGCGGCCCATGAATCCAAGGCTTATGACGAGATAAAACAACTCGATCAGGTCGCATTTGCCGTGCGGGTCCTCAATGGCGCGGGCCAGCAGTTGGTAGACCTTGATGCCGCCTTCGCGGTCTCCGTGGAACTGGCTGGATAACGCCATCTGTGCCCAGACGCCGGTGCCGTCTTTTCCGCCGCCCCATTTCGAATGCTGTGCCGCCTCGTCCAGTGCCGAACAAAGCGTGTAGCTTGCAATGGTGATATGGTCGGGCTCGATGTTCGCCTGATGGCAAAGCGTCTTGAATGCGTGAACTTCTCGCTCCAGCAAGGCGCGCAACTGCTCCACCTGCCTGCGCCGAAGCTTCATCTTCGGCTTCAGGTCACACATCGCCCGCAGTAGTGGTCGAGCTGCCTCATGGAGCGGATTGCGAGCGGCCTGGATGGCCTTCAGTCGCTTCGCCAGCATGGCGTCATCGTAGGGGGCGACCGTGACCGGTTCCGCATCCTTGCCCTGGATAGCCGCATCGATGTCCTGGGCGGATTTCCGCTTTGCCTTCGGCTTCTCCCTGGGGCTCGGTGATGGCTTGCCGCCCGGTTGGCCGCCCTGTTTCGGCAACCAGGATGGGGCTTTGCGAGGGGTGGGATTAGTCTCCAACATGGATCGACTCAGCCAATCTCTGTATTGTTAATCATGCATCGCCATTTCCGCGGGCGTAGGCTTTGGACTCGTATTGACACTCTTGACCAACGCATCCGTGCCAAATCCCAGATGCCGCACGCAGTTGTCATGGCCGATGAAGAGCACGCGCGCCCATCCATAACCGCCGGGCGCATATTCATGGAAGTCGGGCACGCGGAACCAGGCCCGGCTGTCGTGGACATAGTTGTCGAACAGGGCAATGGCTGCCTGCTCCTGGCGCGCGAATTGGTCGACCACCGCTGGTGCCGTCCAGGCGCGCAATTGATCGAGCATGTCTCTGGCCGGCAGCACCAGGACATCGAATTTCTCGGCGTCGAATTCTGAAAATACCGCGGTCTGGACGTAGAAGTCCTTGGGGATCAATAGCACGCGCTTGCTGTCGGGGTCGTTCTCGCGCGGCACGCAGAGGTATTGACCGGTCGGGTTGGTATATGCGGCCAGAGGAACGCGTAACGGGCAGAGCATGTGAGCGCCTACCGCCGGCGGTCGCGGCGTCATGGGCGATAGCTCCACGCCGAGGCTTGCCCGCTGCTCGGGATGGAGATAGCCCAGCAGCAGCCGGAATTCCTCGGCAGCTTCGCGGAGATCGTGCTGGTCGTTGGTCACAGTCTCAGCGGCCCCCTCGCCGGGCCGGGTTTTGTCCTTCGCTCGTGCAACCTCCTGGTACTTCTGCTCTCGACGCCGCTGGAGCACATCCCATGCCTGCCTTGCCTGCTTGTCCAGCTTCTCGCCCTCCTGCATCTGGTCGGCGCTGATGTATCCTTCCTGCGCCATCCCGGCCAATCCAAGCGTCGTGCGGGCATCGGCCAACTCATCGATGCGCTTGCGAATCTTGATCGCCTCGGCATCGGTTTTCATGGCCTTTTCGACCTGCTGCTCCAACTGGTGCGGCGTCATGCCGTCCTCATGCGCTGCCAGGAAGAACGGTTGTTGGGTCACATAGTCGCCCTTGTTCCATCGGGCACGCAGGGTGCGCCACGCAAGGCTCTGGCGCATGCCGAATCGCAAGGCATCTTCGACGCGCGAAATTTCGACGGTCCTGTCCAGCCAACGGTTGAAGGCATCGATCAAGGGCTCATTCAGCACCAGATCATGCTGCTTACCGTGCACGCGAATGATTTCCTCCTCTAATTGCAGAGGCACTCCGGCCCGCAACGCTTCGATATACATCTGGTGCAGCGGAATCTGGCTGAGCTTGTCGCCATCCCCATCCCGCGCCTTGCCTTGATCCCCTGGCGGATAGCCGCCTCCGACATCCGAATGCACCCCGGGAAAGGCAACCTCAAGTCGCTGGCCTGGGCCTCCCGGATAAGCGCTGCCTTCCCGGATGGTGTCCAATGGGAAGCTCATGCGCTGCTCATGGATGGAAAAGAAATGCACGCAACGCTGCACGTCCTTGGGAATGTTCATCAGCCCGTCATTCGACCAGGCGAAATGCCCGTCAAACACGCTGATATCGAGGGCGGACTTGAACGAATCGGGCGGCCCGACCGACGCCACTGTATCGAACAACCCCATGAAGTTGATCTTGTAGGGAATCTCGCCCGCAATCTTACCGCCGGGTGCCCAGTCGCGGGTTAGCTTGCCAATGAACGAACGCGCCCCGGCTGCCCCCCGCGAGAAGCCGAAGGCGTTGATCCACACCTGCTTGACCATCTTGTTGCGATGGCTGTCCCGCTTACGATCCCGCTGCATGCCGGCCAGCTTCTTGTGCTTCATGTCGAAGACACTGGAGAACGGCCGGAAGCCATCAGCAGCAGCCAGGCAAAGCGCCTTGGCTTCAATATTGTCAATCAGAATAGCATCAGAACCCGCAATTGCTTGATAGACGGCATTCAGGACGCGCGTGTAAGCCCACACGCAACGACGCCCATAGCCAACAGCGAACCCCTTGCCAATTGAGGAGTACTCGGTTTCCCCAACTTCCGGAAGTGCCGTGCCGACACCGGCGATGTAGTATCGATAGATGCCATTCGTATGCTCTTCTCGTGCGGCCGCATGGAGCCGGGCTACATTTGTGTGAGCCTTCCACTTGGAGTCCCGAAACGCTTTGTTACTCTCGTCGTCGTTGTTGTTCGTGCCATCGAAAAACAGGCTGATATGCAGGATCTGTTCGCATCCCGCGTGGGGGTCGCGGACTTTCCCCTTGCCTAGATCATAGGCGTCCTTGCCTTTCGACAGCAGCCCGCCCTCTGGCATCTTCTCCGGCCATCGCAATACGCTCATTGTTTCAAGTCTCCAATAGATGGGTCCGCTTTGATTACCTCGCCAAATCTTACTAAGCGCGCTGCCTCTTCCTCTCGATTCGCTTCATCGTCCACCTTCCCTACAGCAATATAGGGGTCGCTATCTGCCGGCCGAACTGCAAGGCTGTTATGGCCGTTTGCATTTTCATCCTGCACCATGACCTTGATGCGATCCCCAGGCAGGAAAATGACAAACATGGTACCTGCCCTCGGCCCGTACTCTGCAATCTCCGCATCAGCCTTGTACCAGGAACCCCAAGCATTACCATCGAGCTTCTTATTGGCTATCCAATGAACGCTTACTTTCAAGCCCGGCCGCCATTTCTTCGGAAACGAAATACAGCACATTTCCCCACCCCCACCGGTTGGCGTATTACTCGGAGTGGCCGGTGAGATATTTGGGCCAGCCCCTGATATGCCATTGTCTCCGGCAATGCCAAAGGTAGCGATATAGTAAGGGGTATAGTTCAGTCCGCTAACGCCGCCGTCTTGCATCTCGTTCGGGTCATCGACTGGCTGGATTGCACGGGGCTCGCATCCCGACAGGCAGGCAAGGAACACCGCCATCAAAGCCCACACGAACAGGGATTTAATGCGCTGGCCTCCCATTTCGAATCTTCTTCCAATTGCTCCCAGACGGATGGATGCACCCCATCCGCGCAGGCGATCATAATTCCCCCGAAACGAACACTCGCTTCCAATTTCAGGCCATCGCGATATGCTCATTGCCTTAAATCTCCAATTGATGGATCTGCTTTAATTACGCTGCCGAAATTCCTGAGGTGTCTTTCCTCTTCCTCACGATTCGCCTCATCGTCCACCTTACCAACGGCAACGTAGGAATCATCGTCAGCCGGCCGAATAGCAACGCTGTTATGGCCGTTCGCATTGCCGTCTCGTACCATGACCTTGATGCGGTCCCCTGGCAGGAAAATGACAAACATCCCCCCTGTGCGCAGGCCATACTCCGCAACCTCGGCATCCGCCTTATACCAGGAACCCCAAGCGTGCCCATCGAGCTTCTTGTTGGCAATCCAGCGCACCGTGACCTTCAACCCAGGACGCCAGTGGACAGGAAACGTGCCACAGCAAGCGCCACCACTCTGTGCGGGAATATGGTCAGGCCTTGCCGGATCGATGTTTGGCCCGCCACCTTCGATGCCATTGTCATGTCCCGTTATGATGAACCTGTCAACGTAGTAAGGGGTGTAGTTCAGGCCCTCAACATCGCCTGACATCATGGCGTCAGGATCGTCGTTTGAGTGAGCTCCAACGACAGTGCTTTCATTGCAGCCTGGCAGAATCGCGAGGCATACCGCCATCAAGGCCGACACGAACAAGGATTTCATGGCGTTGACCTCCCAGCTTGCATCTATCGCCAAGCCGCCCAGGGGAATTTTTTCCGGCCATCGCAATACGTTCATTATTTCGACTCTCCGATTGATGGGTCCGCTTTGATTACCTCGCCGAATCTCAATAAGCGCGCTGCCTCTTCCTCACGATTCGCTTCGTCGTCCACCCGCCCGACTGCCACGTAAGGATCGTCGTCAGCAGGCCGAGCCCTTACCCTGTTGTAGCCGTTTGCATTTCCATCCATAACCATGACCTTGACGCGATCTCCTGGCAGGAAAATGACCCACATGCCATAAGTGGTTGTGCCATATTCGGGAATTTCCGCCTCAGCCTTGTACCAGGAACCCCATGCGTGCCCATCAAGTTTCTTGTTGGCGATCCAGCGGACCGTGACCTTTAGCCCTGGCCGCCAGCGGACCGGAAACGTGCCACAGCAGGCGCCACCGCTCTCTGTCGGTATATAGTCGGGTCTTATCGGAACAATGTTTGGCCCGCCGCCTCCGATGCCGTTGTCGTGCCCCGCTATGTTGAAGGTGTGAACGTAGTAAGGGGTGTAGTTCAGGCCCTCAACATCGCCTGACATCAGGGCGTCAGGATCGTCGTTTGGCAGAGTGCCAACAACGGAGCTTTGATTGCAGCCGGGCAGAACGACGGGGCATACCGCCATCAAGGCCGACACGAACAAGGATTTCATGCGTTGACCTCCCGCTTTGCATTTTTCGCCAACTGCTCCCAGACGGATGGATGCACCCCATCCGCGCAGGCGATCATGGCTTGCCCGGAACGAGCACGTTCTTCCAAGGCGCGTCGCATTTCATCGTGGGCGTCGAAGTCGCGGCAGTATCGGTACGAGAGTTCGCAGAAGTACATTCGATCCGCTGGCTCTGTCAGCCCCCACTCGGCGGCACGCTGATAACGGGGCAGAAAATCCATGAAGCGCGCGAGATAGGGACCTGCCCCATCCACCACGCCATCCTCTGCGAGCGCCGCGAGCAACTGATCCGGCTCGCAGTGTTCGGTCAGTCGGTCCAGTTGCTCCTGGCTGAGCTGAATGGACAGCGGCGTTTCCTGTGTGCTCTCGCCCTCCATCGGGCCGTCAATGCACTGCCATTCGTCGCTGTAGCCGCGGTATTTCCATTGCTGAATGGGTCGCATGATCCGTTCCACGATGTCGTCGCCCCAGACTTCCATCGTCACCAGCAGGTTGCGCGGGTCGTAGTAGCGAATCAGGGCGGTCATGCCTTCGCCAATGTCCGCAACGAGAAACTGATGCAAATGACGGGCGAGGCGGTCAATGTCCACGCGGCTCCAGATGAGCGTGAAGCATGGCGCCCACAAATCCATCGCGTCGAATTGCGCCAGCCAGGGTGCTTTGGGATCGTCCACCCGCGCCAGGAACAGGCAGGCGTCGCCGGCATCGGCTTCGGGCAGGCCGGCATACACATTTCGAAAATCGGCGCCCGATTCGCGCAGCAATGCACCAATGCGAGTCGGATGCACGGCGCCATCGGCCAGCACGTAGATATGAACTGCGCTTTCTTCTTCTGTCATCGAGCTGCTGTTCCTGGTTATTTATCGAGGAACCACGGCGGCATTGCGTGCGGCCGCCTTGAGCAGGCATTCCAGGCAGACTTGCCTCGCCTTTAGCTCCACCGGAAGACTGCTGGGACCGGTCAGGCTCTTGCTGGCCGCGTGCACGATCCACCCGCCATTGGTGCCGTTCTCAATGCCGCCTTCGGTCAGCTTGATGTAGCTGCCACCGCCGTCGAGCAGCACTTCCTTTGCCTTTAGGCTGATCTTCCCGGCAGTGGCGTTGATTTCAAGCTTTGCCAACAGGTTGATATTGTTCTTGAGAGCTTGCAGGTCGATGTCGCCCATGTTGGCAACCAGCTTCATGCCGGCTTCATATACGAACAGACGCAGTGCCTTGCGAATGCTGGCAAAGAAGCCCCCGCCCGTGGTCACGGACAGGTGCTCCCCCGTAGTCAGCGCGGTATGCGTGCCGCTGGCGATGTGCGTGGAACCCGCTGCGGTCGAGACAATGCCAGCGGGGCTCGCTGATACCAGGTGCGGCGCCGTGAACTCCTTCAGCTCGCCACCGCCCTGGATTTGCTCAAACTGCTTTTCCAGCAATCTTGCAATGTCGCGCTGTTCGCCATCTTGCGCCTGCGCCTCGGTCGCCTTGTCGCCCATGGTGCTGGCGATATCCAGGGCCTTTTGCATCAGTTGAATGACATCGCTGACATTCATCATGTTGCCTTCGGCGTTCCGGCGCGAGAAGGTGGTGATAAGCATGCCGAGTGCGGCACGCAGTGCTCCATGCGCATCGGTTCGAAGCTCAAAGCCTTCGCCGCGCTTGTCCTTGCGCCCCTCCCAATCGTTGACGCGGACGTTGTGGCCCAGCGCCAGCAGGCTGTTCTGGTGGTCCGACGCGACCTGCACCTGCTGCTGGCCCTGGGTATCGTCGTAAAGCGTGTGGTTGCGGCCTTCGCCGAACAGTTCCTTGCTCTGGTAGCCGGACAAGGCATGCTGGCTCGGCAGATCCCACGGCGGCAGGTTCAGCCGGTTATTGACCGGTCCCATGATGATGGGCCGGTCCGGGTCGCCACCCTCATAGCTGACAATGACTTCCTGGCCGATGCGAGGCAGGTGCGTGTTGCCGAAGCGGTCGCCGGAGGAGAAGCCGGTGACGCGAATCCAGCAGGAGCTATTCTCGTCGTAGCTGCCATAGCGGTCCCAGACGAATTGACAGCGCACCCTTCCCAGGTCATCACACCAGATTTCCTGATTGGCTGGGCCGACGACCCTGGCCTTGTGATGACCGCCGATGTAGGGCTTTTCGACCAGTTCAGGCCGGAAGATTTCGCTAGTGGGCTGCGCCTCGAACTCGACCTCGCAGCGCCAGGACTGGCCGCTGCCGGCGAACTCGCCCACGTCCTCGATCAGCAGGCGCGTGGCGAAAATCAGGTACTCGCGGTTGGCCTTGGTGCGCAGGAAGCGCTTGAGGGTAAAGGTATGGCCCGACGCCATCGCGCGCACATTACCCTTGCCGCGCGTCCGTACGCCGTGCTGCCGCAGGCGTTCCATGTTGATGCGCGCCAGCATCTCGCCTTCCTTGCGGGCATCGTTGCCGCTCTTGGGTTCGGCGTAATCGCCCGGCCAGTGATACAGCTCATAGGTCGCGTGGCTGGTGTCGCGCGGGTCGGCGGCGCAGACATTGAGGTCGGCGCGCGGTTGGTTGTGGTCGTAATCGCCTTGCGCCCAGGCCCCCGAGACGAGCCGGTCGCGCACCTCGAATTCGTGAAGGTGTTCCTCGTCCGCCCGGTCCGAGGATGGATACCAGCTAATGGCATGGTAGGCAGGGCTGGCGATATTCCGGAAAGCGCCATTGCCATCGGTCAACACCATGCGGTGGTGGCCGTCCGAATGCTCCCAGTGGAAATTCACGCCCCATTCCGCGAGCAGGCGGCGCACGAACTGGTAGTCCGTCTCGCCGGCCTGCATCTGAAATCGGCGCTTGGGATACTGGCTATCCAGCAGGCGGCGCTCGACCGGGAAAGTGTATTTGCTGAGCACCGCCTCTACGATTTCCAGCACAGTCATGTTCTGATAAGGCCGGATGGTGCTGGTGAGCGTGGCCAGCCACAGCCACGGGCGCAGGGTCAGGCGGTACAGGATGCGTTCGTGTTCGTAGTAGGGGCCGCGTACGTCCGTGACGAGGCCGGTAATCTCTCTCTTGCCGCTGCCGAAGCCGCCATCCGGACCGGTGCCGGAGCCGTCCAGCTCGATGCTGACGGTCAACTCCTTGCCTTGCATGGCCTCCATATCAAAGTCACCCGCCGGCCCGTATAGCACGTTGCGTTCGTCGGGCGTCTTCAGTTCCAGTTCGTATTCGAACAGGGAATTGATACTCTCGGTGCCGGACAGTTTGGAGAACAGCAGCAATGGCTGCCCCAACAGTTCCGGCAGACCGTCGCCGGAAACGGTGACGGTACGGAAGGAAAACCGCAATCGGCTACCCATGCAATCACGCTCCGTGGAAAGTGGACTGTCGCCGCCGTCAGCAGCCAGTGGCTCGGTCGTCCATCGACCAGCCAATGAGAGTGCAGCAACGCGGCCTCGATAATAGGAGCAGCGAAGTGGGGAATAAATCAGACGATTCCTAATTACGCAGCCCAAAACGCCTGAAAACAGAATTAAGCAAGACTGAAATCGCGTTAGGATCCCTATTCCGCAAAGACGTGCGGACACATGGACTGCGCTGACGCTTCAGAACTTTCCAATTGTGAAGAATTGAAAAGGCGGTAAGGCACGAAGCAAAAGGGGCGGCACACATAACTTGAGAATGCGCGCCGCTCTGGAAGATGCGGGCATTGACCTGTCCCGCGTCAGGCTTCTAAATAGCCGGCGTGAACCCGGCCAGGCTTGGGCGGTAACTCTGCATGGAGTTTGAGTTTTGAACACCCGTTGAACAGCTACCCGCTAACCCGCCCCAGCATTGGAAAATAAAAAAACGCGCCGTCCCTGAGAGAGAACGGCGCGGCGCCTAAATCAGAAGGCGTGATGGTCGCACGCCTTCCTTAACCGCCGGACCCACGTTCCGGCGGGGGTGACCAGGAGAGTCAGGCCACTTTCTTGTCTTCGAAGAACTGCTCGTCTTCAGTCGAACCCTTCAGTGCGGTCGTCGACGACTGGCCGCCTTCGATGGTCTGGGTCACGGCGTCGAAGTAGCCGGTGCCGACTTCGCGCTGGTGCTTGACCGCGGTGAAGCCCTTCTCGGCGGCCTTGAACTCGGCTTCCTGCAGTTCCACGAACGCGCTCATCTGGTTGCGGGCGTAGCCGTAGGCCAGGTTGAACATCGAGTAGTTCAGCGAGTGGAAGCCGGCCAGCGTGATGAACTGGAACTTGTAGCCCATCGCGCCCAGTTCCCTCTGGAACTTGGCGATGGTGGCGTCGTCCAGGTTCTTCTTCCAGTTGAACGACGGCGAGCAGTTGTAGGCCAGCATCTTGCCCGGGAACTTGGCGTGCACGGCTTCGGCAAACTTCTTGGCGAACTCGAGGTCCGGCTTGCCGGTTTCGCACCACACCAGGTCAGCGACTTCAGCGTAGGCCAGGGCGCGCGAGATCGACTGCTCCAGGCCGTTGCGCACGCGGTAGAAACCTTCCACGGTGCGCTCGCCGGTGCAGAACGGCTTGTCGTTGTCGTCCACGTCCGAGGTCAGCAGGTCCGCGGCTTCGGCGTCGGTACGGGCGATCACAAGGGTCGGCACGCCCGAGACGTCGGCGGCCAGGCGCGCGGCGGTCAGCTTGGCGACGGCTTCGCGGGTCGGCACCAGCACCTTGCCGCCCATGTGGCCGCACTTCTTCACCGAAGCCAGTTGGTCTTCGAAGTGAACGCCGGCGGCGCCCGCTTCGATCATCGACTTCATCAGCTCGAAAGCGTTAAGCACGCCGCCGAAGCCGGCTTCGGCATCCGCCACGATCGGGGCGAAGAAGTCGGTGTCGCCCTTGCCTTCGCTCCACTGGATCTGGTCGGCGCGCTGGAAGGTGTTGTTGATGCGCTTGACGACTTGCGGCACCGAGTTGGCCGGGTATAGCGACTGGTCGGGGTACATTTCACCGGCCAGGTTGGCGTCGCCTGCGACTTGCCACCCCGACAGGTAAATAGCCTTCAGGCCGGCCTTCACTTGCTGCATGGCCTGGTTGCCAGTCAGCGCGCCGAGCGAGTTGACGAACGGCTCCGTGTGCAGCAGGTTCCACAGCTTCTCGGAACCGCGGCGGGCCAGGGTGTGCTCGACCTGGACCGAACCACGCAGGCGCACCACGTCTTCGGCGGTGAAATTGCGCTTGATCCCTTTCCAGCGGGGATTGGTATCCCAGTCTTTCTGCAGGGCCTGGATCTGTTCTTGGCGGGTCATGGTCACTCTCCTGATGATGCGGGGATGGCTGAGAATCTGTTGATCACCTGACCTGGGCTACGTCGCGGTGGCTGCGTCGCCTGCTGTTTTTCGTGCCTCATGTCATGTGTCTTATATAAGAGTGTAGAGAACCCTCCCGCGTTGCAACAACCTTGATCTGCAGTCCCCGCTTAGTTTTTTTCTTCCAATAATTCAATGGTTTATAGATTTTATTTCACGATGCAGGAAATGATCTTCCATCATGAGAAATGGTCTTGTGCTCCGCAAACCATGTATTTTTGCGGTCCAAAACATCTTTCCACATCGTGAAATATGCGCAGGATGCGCTGCCTCCGCTAGCGCAGGCGAGCGGCCAGCAGCGCCGGTGAGGCCGGCTCCCCTTCCATATGCTCGACAAATTCCCGCACCATGATGGCAAACCCCTGGGCGTCGGCCAGCGGCAGCCAATGGTGCGCGGGCACGGTGCGGCGCCAGAGTTGCGTGGTCCAGCGGTGCACGTCTTCAGTTAGCGCCGGCTTCACATACCGGTCATGCAACGGCACGATCACCTGCACCGGCGCATGGGCATGACAGTGGCGCGGGGCACGCAGTACGGGCAGGAAGTTGGCACGGTACAAGCGCACACCATGGCAACCGTCGGCTGTTTGTGTGGGGCTGGGCCCCGTGCGCAGGCCCTCGGTCAGGCGCAGGTAGCGCGGCCACGCACGGCCGAGCCACAGCCGCCAGGTCAGCTCAGGCAGCCACGGCAGGTGGAAGGCGCCGATATACCACGATGCTGCGAGCTGCCGCAGGGTCTTGCCCAACGCAGCCAGCGACCGCTGCCCGCGCAGTTCGCGCAAGCCGATTGCCGCGTGGTCCAGGCAGGGACCAGAGCATGAGGTGAATGAGGCGATGCGCCCTTGCAGCCGAGCATCGGTCACGAACTCCCAGCTCTGGATCGAACCCCAGTCATGGCCGACAAGGTGCACCGGGCGCTGCGGCGAGACCGCGTCGATGACTGCGATGAAGTCATCGGCAAGCTTCTGCAGCCGGTAAGCGTCAGTCGCGTGCGGCGCGGTTGAGCGCCCTGCCCCGCGCACGTCATAGGCCACCACGTGGAAGCGCCCCGCCAACTGCGCCGCCACGTCGTGCCAGACCTCGCTGCTGTCGGGATAGCCGTGCACCAGGACGATGGTGGGCCGCCCTGGCCCGGGCTCGCCCCAACTGGTGGCGTACAGCCGCACGTCGCCGGCGTGGATAAAGAACTGCCGGGGGAAGACCTGCGGCGGCAGGGATTGCGGAGCGTTCATGGCCGTCGATTCCATTGTTCGATGTCATCGCCGGCCATGCTACGCAAAAGCAGACGGCGCCGCGAATGGGCGCCGTCCGTTTGAAACGAGCCGGGGCTCAGGCCGCGGCGGTATCGCGTGCGCGGCGATAGGCCACCCAGTCGCCGCTGTCGATGCGCGGCAGCGTGGCCACCGCGGACTCGGCCACCGGATACAGCAGGCAGGCGACAGGCTGGCCGTTGTGCAACACGGCCCGTTCCTCGCGCACGAACAGCGTGGCCTGGCCGGGATAAACCTCTTCGATCTCGTCGAGCACCGGCAACAGCGCGTCGGCGATCTCGTAGAGATCGCCCACGACCGGCCCGCCACTGGCGTCCAGCACCAGGCCGGGATAGGTGCCGAAGTCATAGAGCCTGCCGGCCACCGTACCCGTGCCCAGCAGCGTGGGCGCGGCAATGCCGTGGCGCTGCGCGGCGGCGTTCAGGTCGTTGACCTCGCCGGCGCGCAGCGTGCCGTAGACAAAGACGCGCGGCATGCTCAGTTCCCCAGCCTTTCGTCCGAGACCAGCACGCCGTCGGCGTCGACGTAGATCCAGTTGCCCGGGCGCACCACTGCGCCGGGCATCTGCACCGCGACGTCGCTTTCGCCAACGTTGCGCTTCTGGCTTTTCTGCGGATGCACGGCCAGCGCGCGGATGCCGATGTCGCACACGTCCAGCTCGGCGGTATCGCGGATGCAGCCGTTGACGACGATGCCGACCCAGCCGTTCTTCTCGGCCAGCAGGCCAAGGTTGCCGCCCACCAGCGCGCAGCGCAGCGAGCCGCCACCGTCGATCACCAGCACGCGGCCCTGCCCCGGCGCTTCCAGCGCGGTCCGCACCAGCGAGTTGTCTTCGAACACCTTGAGCGTAGCCGCGGGGCCGGCAAAGGCGCCCTGCTTGCCGAAGGCGCGGAACACCGGCGCCATCACGCGCAGGGTGCCGTCGGCAAGGTGGTCTTCATGCGCGTCGCACAGGTCGGTGGTGACAGGCTTCATCGATGGTCTCCTGATAGGCAAGAAAGTATCCGGTCGGGCCGCTCGGCCTCACTGTTGCTGGCTGGCCAGCGCCTGCGCGCGGATGGCGCTCAGCGTGGTGCGCGGCGTGATCACGTCCGGGTCCACCTGGATCTCGATCAGCGTGGATACCGGTGCGGCCAATGCCTCGCGCAGTGCCGGGGCAAAGGCTTCGGTCGTGGTCACGGTGGCGCCGCGCGCACCATAGGCGCGCGCCAGCGCGGCAAAGTCGGGGTTGTGCAGCTCGGTGCCCGAGACATGGGTCGGGTATTCGCGTTCCTGGTGCATCCGGATGGTGCCGTACATGCCGTTATTGACGACGATGAAGATCACCGGCGCCTGGTATTGCATCGACGTAGCCAGTTCCTGGCCATTCATCAGGAAGCAGCCATCGCCGGCCAGCGCCACCACGGTGCGTTGCGGGAACGCGATCTTGGCGCCGACCGCCGCCGGCACGCCATAGCCCATCGCGCCGCTGGTCGGGGCCAGCTGGCCGCGGCCGCCGCTGGTGAACGGGCGATAGTGGAAATAGCGGTGCAGCCAGCCGGCGTAGTTGCCGGCGCCATTGGTCACGACCGCGTCGGCCGGCAGCAGCTGGTCCAGCGTGCGGATGACTTCGGCCATGTCGACCCCCTGTCCCGTAAATGGGGGCGGCTGCAGGTAGCGTTCGTAGTCGGCGTGCGCGGCTTCTGTCCACGCCTGCCAGCGCGGCTCGGCCGTGGGCTGCAGGCCGGCCAGGCGCGCGGCGATGGCCGGCATCGACGCCTGGACCATCAGGTCGGCCTGGTAGACGCTGCCCAGCTCCTCGGCGCCGGCGTGCACGTGGATCAGCTTTTGCGCGGGCCGCGGCGCGGCGATCAGCGCGTAGCCTCCGGTGGTCATCTCGCCCAGGCGCGGGCCGATGGCCAGCACCAGGTCGGCATTGCGGACGCGCTCGGCCAGCGCTGGGTTGATGCCAATGCCGACATCGCCGGCGTAGTTGGGATGGCAGTTGTCGAACAGGTCCTGGCCGCGGAAGGCGCAGCCCACCGGCAGCGCGAAGCGCTCGGCAAAGGCCTGCAGGTCGGCGCAGGCCTGCGGCGTCCAGCCGCTGCCGCCGGCCAGCACGAAGGGACGCTCGGCGGCGTCGAGCATCTCGGCCAGCCGCGCCAGGTCGACCTCGCCGGGCCAGCTCATGACGCGCTGGTAGGCCTGCAGCTGCGGCACTACCGCAGTCTGCGCCAGCATGTCTTCGGGCAGCGCCAGCACCACCGGGCCCGGACGGCCCGAGGTGGCGGTCTGGTAGGCGCGCGCAATGTATTCGGGGATGCGTTCGACCCGGTCGATCTGCGCCACCCACTTGGCCATCTGGCCGAACATGCGGCGGTAGTCGATTTCCTGGAAGGCCTCGCGGTCCATGAAGTCGGTGCCGACCTGGCCGATGAACAGAATCATCGGCGTCGAGTCCTGGAAGGCGGTGTGCACGCCGATACTGGCATTGGTGGCGCCCGGCCCGCGCGTGCAGAAGGCCAGCCCGGGGCGGCCGGTCAGCTTGCCGTAGGCCTCGGCCATCACCGCGGCCCCGCCCTCCTGGCGGCAGATGATGAAGCGCAACTGATCGCGGCGGCGGTGGAAGCCGTCGAGCACGGCCAGGTAGCTTTCGCCCGGCACGCCGAAGGCCAGCTCGGCGCCGTGCGCCAGCAGCGCATCGACCAGGATATGGCCGCCCGGCAGCGGCGTGCCGTGTTCGGAATCGTCAGGCTGGGTGGTGTTGGCCGGCGTCATTGACATGAAAGCATCCTCAGGCAATCGAATTCGGAAGGCGGTGCTTGGGTGGCCCGGCCCGGGCTAGGCGGCCTCCGCCTGGCCCGCCGCCGCGCCGCGGCGCGAGCGGTTGCCGTTGCCCACTGTCACCGCGGTGAAGATCGACAGCAGCTGGAAACCGCCGATCATGAAGAACACCCAGGCCGGCAGCTTTGCATCCATCAGCGCACCGAAGAACAGCGGGCCGCACGCCAGGCCGATATCCAGGCCCGAGTAGACCACGCCATAGACGCGCCCGGTGGCACCGGCGGGGGCGGCGGCGCGCACCAGCAGGTCACGCGACGGCCCGGCGGTACCGGCGCCAAAGCCGATCACGCCCATCAGCACCGGCACCAGCAGCGCCGGCACCAGGTTCAACCCGACCAGCACCGCCATCAGCCCCGATACCGTGAAGCTCACCGCGATCAGCCGGTCATGGTTGCTGGTGCGGCCGGCGGCAAAGCCACCGACTATCATGCCGCCGGCGCTGCACAGCATGTAGATGGTGTAGGACGCGGTCGCCAGCGTGAACGGCATGCCGTACAGGTAGGTCAGCGCGGTCGGGGCAAAGCTCTGGATGCCGGCCGCGGAGAACGTGGTCAGCAGGAAGAAGGCCCAGCACACCCACACCTGCGGCAGGCGCAGGAAGCCCAGCACGCTGCCGCCGGATGTGGCCACCCCGGCCGCAGCCTTGGCCGCGGGCCGGCCCACGGCGCCCTGCACTTCGCGCGGGTCCAGCACATGGCGCAGCACTACCAGCACGGCCAGCACGATAAAGGCGACTGCCGAGGCCGCCGCCAGCGCCACGCGCCAGCTGGCGAGGTTGGCGATCGCCACCAGGAACAGCGGCGCCGCCGCCCAGCCCAGGTTGCCGGAAATGCCGTGAACCGAAAACGCGTGTCCCAGCCGGGGCTGCGACACATGCTTGTTCAGCAGCGTGAAGTCGGCCGGGTGGAATACGCCGTTGCCCAGCCCCGCCACGGCCGCGCCGAACAGCAGCGCGGCGTAGCCGGAACTGGTCGACAGCAGCAAGGCCGCGGCGCCCAGGAAGGCCAGCCCGGCAAACAGCACCGGCCGTGCGCCGAAGCGGTCGACCACAAAGCCGGACGCGGTCTGCACCACCGCCGAGACCGCGAAGAACACCGTCATCAGCAGGCCCAGCTCAGCATAGCTCAGGCCGAATTCCGCCTTGATCCATGGGAACAGCGGAGCCAGCAGCAGGTGGTAGAAGTGGGAGACCCCGTGAGCCAGGCCAACCAGCCCGATCACCTGGGCGTCATGACGAAGAGGGTTGCGCGTGGGATCGAGTGCGGCGGTGGACATGGCGCTGGTGGCAGGGGCTATGCGGCAGGACGGAAGGCGGCAGCCCAAAAAAATACGGGCCGAAGCCCGCATCATAGAGGAAAACCCCTGTCCTCTGCAGCCAGGTGGCGGCCACGCCTCCCGCCAACCGCGCTTACATCTGCTTGAACAGGTGCGCGTACTGTCGCGCCACCGGCAGCAGTTCAGGACGGTCGCGCAGCCGCAGCGACAGCCGTCCCAGCGACTGGTTGACCGCGCTGGCCACGCAGGTGATGTTGACCACGGTGCCGCGGTGCACCTGCCAGAAGCGCTCCGGGTCCAGCTGCTGGGTCAGCTCGCGCAGGCTGGTGCGGATCAGCGCTTCGCCGGCGCCGGAGACCACGTTGACGTACTTGTCGGTGGCCTCCAGGTAGATGACTTCGTCCACCGGGATGATACGCACCTCCTGCCCCACCAGTGCCTTGATAAAGCGCAGGTACTGCCGCTGCGGCGCGCCGCCCGGGCCTGGCGTGGCGTGCTCCAGCGATTCCAGCCGCGCCAGCAGCTGGCCAAGCCGGTCCGTCTCCGCGATCGAGGCTTCGGCCTCGGTGTCTTCATCGTCGGCGGGGCCGGCCAGGCGGTCCTTCAGACGCTGCACCGTGGCCTCAAGCCGTTCGCGCTGGACCGGCTTGAGCACATAGTCCACCGCGGCGCGCTCGAACGCCTCCAGCGCGAACTGGTCGTATGCGGTCACGAAGACCACCAGTGGCGGGGTGTCGAATTCGATCAGTTCGCGCGCCACATCCATGCCGCTCATGCCCGGCATGCGGATATCCAGGAAGGCCACGCGCGGCTGGTGCTCGCGCGCCGCCGCCAGCGCGGCCACGCCGTCGTGGACCACGGAAACGATACGGGCCTCGGGCCACAGCGACATCAGTTCGGATTCCAGCACGCGCGCCAGCAGCGCTTCGTCGTCGGCGATCAGAAGGGTCGGGGTCATGGGGGCGTTGGGGTGGTGGATGGGTCCTGGCGTTGTCAGCGGCACCGCCACGGGCGGTGCCAGCCGTTCGTCTTGTCAGGCTTGCTGGCAGGCGGGGCGCCTCAGAGCCGTTGCATGGCTGGGGCCGATACTGGCATGCCCTCCGGCACGCTGGTGACTGTCTGGGTCAGGGTGGGCGCTTCGGCCGGGCGCTCCAGCGGCAGCGTCAGCCGCACCACCACGCCGCGCGGGGTGTTCTCCTCCATCTGCATGGAGGCCGCCGCGCCAAAGATGCGCGCCAGCCGCTCGCGCACATGCGTGATGCCCAGGCCCGAGCCCTTGCCCGAGGCATGACCGAAGCCCACGCCGGTATCGGCGATGATGACCTGCACCGCATTGTCGCCGGCCGCGCGCGCCGACAGCCGGATATGGCCGCCGATCATGCAGGGCTCGATGCCGTGCGTGACCGCGTTTTCCACCAGCGGCTGGATCAGCATGGGCGGGATCTCCACCTTCGCCAGTTCGCGCGGCAGGTCGATGTCGAACGAGAGCCGCTGGCCGAAGCGCATGCCCTGGATGTCCAGGTAGCTGCGCAGCAGCTCGAACTCCTGCCGCAGCGTGCATTGCTCGGCGCGGGTATGCGCCAGCGACATGCGCAGGAAGCCGATCAGGCGCTGCAGCAGCTGGCGCGCGGCGGGCGGGTCGGTGGCGATCAGCCCGTCGAGGTTGGCCAGCGAGTTGAACAGGAAATGCGGCTCGATCTGCGCCTGCAGCGCCATCAGCTGTGCGCGCACCAGCTGCTTTTCGGCTTCCTCGCGCTGCAGGGCGTCCAGCGCGGCCTGGCGCTCCAGGGATGCGAGCTTCTCGCGCGACCAGTAGAAATAGATCATCGAGGCCGCGGCCAGCATGCCCACCACCAGGCACATGCGCAGCATGCCGCCGGCTTCGTCCGCCGACTTGGGCGGCAGGTCCAGCGCCACGCGCGTGGCCCAGCTGCCGAACACCACGCCCGCGGGCACCGCGGCGGCGGCCAGCAGCAGGAAGGGCCAGCGGCGCGGCCGGTCGTTCCACCAGATCACCACGCGCGGAATGTCGATCAGCACCCAGATCGACAAGCCGATCAGCTGGCTGTAGACAAAGTTGTGCCACAGGCTGCCGCCGGTCTGGAAGCCGTAGTTCAGGCTGATGGCGATCACCGAGTTCATGCACAGCACGAACAGCAGGTCGCGGCCGAGGATATTGAGCCGGGAGGGGATGGCGGTGGCGACGTTGGAGAAGCAGCGGTCCATGGCGTTCATGTTAGCGCGGACTGAGCCTGGCGCAACGGGAATGTGATGAGGCGGGCAGCGCGGGCCACCTCAGCCACCCTGCCCGGCACGCCGGCCGGCCAGCGCGCGCCACCATTGGCCGGACAGCACATAGCGCGGGAAGGTGATCCACTGCTCGGCCAGGATGCGGCCGGCGATGTCCGCCGGCCCGGCAAAGGGTTCCGGCGCGTGGGCTTCCAGCCGGTGCCCCCGGCCCTGCAGGGCCATCGACATGCCCATGCACACCAGCCCCAGCGCCACCGCCGGCAGGCTCAGGCGCAACAGGCCGTAGAGGCCCAGCACGGTGCCGGCCATGAACATCGGCACGGCCACGATATGCAGCAGCAGGTTGCGGGGATGCTGGTGGTTGCGGGCATAGCCGCGCCACTGCCAGCGCAGCAGCGGTTCGTCGTCGCGCATGATCGTCTCTGTCTCCCTTGTCCGGCCCTTGCAGACCGGCGGCCGCGCGCAAACTTTGTTGCACTGCGGTACACGTATGGCGCTCGCCGGACGGCAAGCCGCGGGCACGTGCAAGGAATGTACCCCTCACCCGGGCACGAAGAAAGTCTCTTGCGACGAACGGCGGGCACGGGGCGCGAACGGCACCGTGCCGGGGCGGACGGCGGCTGTCAGGCAGCGCCCGGGTGCCCCCTGCGCCGCCTGGCGATGGCCACAGCCAGGCCGGAAATCAGGCCGCCAGGGCCTGGCGCTCCTGCTCGGACAGCGCGCTGCTGACGGTGTCGGGCGACAGGTGCGGCGCGAACATGTTGATAAAGGCGTGCGCATAGCCGCGCAGGTAGGCGCCCCGCCGCACCGCCACGCTGGTGGTGTTGGGCGCGAACAGGTGGTCGGCCGAGATCCGCACCAGGCCGGAATCCTTGCGCTCGTCATAGGCCATCGAGGCAATGATGCCCACGCCCAGGTCCAGTTCGGCGTAGGTCTTGATCACGTCGGCGTCCAGCGCGGTCAGCACGATCTCCGGCTGCAGGCCGGCCTCGGCAAAGGCGCTGTCGATCTTGCGGCGGCCGGTGAAGCCGGCGTCATAGGTGATGAGCTGGAAGCCGGCCACGTCTTCGAGCGTGGGCTCGGGCAGGCGCGTGAGCGGATGGCCGGGCGAGACCACCAGCACGTGCTGCCAACTGTAGGCCTCGAACGAGGTCAGCCCGGCCTCGGTGGCCAGGGCCTCGGTGGCGATGCCGATATCGGCCTGCCCCGTCAGCAGCAGCTCAACGATATGCGTGGGCGACGCCTCCTGCAGTGCCAGCGTCACATGCGGGTATTCGCGGCGGAAGGCCTGCACCACGCGCGGCAGTGCATAGCGTGCCTGGGTGTGGGTGGTGGCAACGGTCAGGCGGCCGGTATGGCGGCCGGCGTATTCGTCGCCGGCCTGGCGCAGGTTCTCGGCCTCCAGCAGCAGGCGTTCGACGATGCGCACGATCTCGCGCCCGGGCTCGGTCAGGCCGGTCAGGCGCTTGCCGTAGCGCTCGAAGATCTCCACGCCCAGTTCTTCTTCCAGCTCGCGGATCTGGCGCGACACGCCGGGCTGCGAGGTGTAGAGCGCGTTGGCGACTTCGGTCAGGTTGAACTGGCGGCGCACCGCCTCGCGGATCGATCGGAGTTGCTGGAAGTTCATGACGTCGCCTTTTCCTGTTGGGTGGACGTGGTACGCGGTTGCGTGAACACGCGCAGCTGGCGCGGGCGCACCGCGAGCAGTTCGCCTTCGCGGAAGCCCGCATGGCGGAAGCGCTCCAGCGGCAGCGCGACTTCAATCACGTCCTGGTTGTCTTCACGTTCGAGTTCAAGCTGCGCCACCGGGCCCAGCGTCAACGCGCGGCGCAGCGTCACGGCAATGCCGTCGGCGCCGGGCGAATAGCGTTCCAGGTCGAGGTCATGGGGGCGCACATAGGCCACCGCGTCGCCGGCGGTTTCATGGCCGCTGCCGACCACCGGCAGCACCGCTTCACCGGTATGCAGCAGGCCGCCGCTCTCGCCCACTTCCAGGCGGCCATGGAACAGGTTCACGTTGCCGAGGAAGCCGAACACGAAGGGCGTGGCCGGATGGTTGTAGACGGCCTCGGGCGAGCCGTACTGCTCCACGTGGCCGCGGTTCATCAGCACCACCTGGTCGGCCACTTCCAGCGCCTCTTCCTGGTCATGGGTGACGAACACGCTGGTCACGTGCAGTTCATCGTGCAGGCGGCGCAGCCAGCGGCGCAGCTCCTTGCGCACCTTGGCGTCGAGCGCGCCGAACGGTTCGTCCAGCAGCAGCACGCGCGGCTCCACCGCCAGTGCGCGAGCCAGCGCGATACGCTGGCGCTGCCCGCCGGAGAGCTGCGACGGGTAGCGGTCGGCGAGCCAGTCGAGCTGCACCAGCTCCAGCAGCGAACGCACCTTGTCGCGGATCTGCGCTTCGCTCGGGCGCTCGGCGCGCGGCTTGACGCGCAGGCCGAAGGCCACGTTCTCGAACACGCTCATATGCTTGAACAGCGCGTAGTGCTGGAACACAAAGCCCACCTGGCGCTGGCGCACATGCTGGTCCGAGGCATCGCGCCCGGCCAGCACGATCTGGCCCGCATCGGCGCGCTCCAGGCCGGCGATGATGCGCAACAGCGTGGTCTTGCCGCAGCCGGACGGCCCCAGCAGCGCGGTCAGCTCGCCTTCGTCGAAATCGAGCGAGACGTTGTCCAGCGCGACAAAGTCGCCAAAGCGCTTCTCTACGTTCTTGACCTGGATGCTCATGATGCTTGTCCTTGCAAACTTGCCAGCGGCCGCTCTGGTGCAGCCTCTTCGGTTTCCTTGCGGGCGCGCAATTCCACCAGCGTCTTGATGCCGAGCGTGACCAGCGCCAGCAGCGTCAGCAGCGAAGCCACCGCAAAGGCCGCCGCGAAGTTGTACTCGTTGTAGAGGATCTCAACATGCAGCGGCATGGTGTTGGTCAGCCCGCGGATATGGCCCGATACCACCGAGACCGCACCGAACTCGCCCATCGCCCGCGCATTGCACAGGATCACGCCATACAGCAGGCCCCAGCGGATATTGGGCAGCGTGATATGGCGGAAGGTCTGCCAGCCCGAGGCGCCCAGCACGATCGCGGCCTCTTCCTCTTCACTGCCCTGCGCCTGCATCAGCGGGATCAGCTCGCGCGCAACAAAGGGGAAGGTCACGAAGATGGTGGCCAGCACGATGCCCGGCACCGCGAACATGATCTTGATGTCGTGCGCTTCCAGCCACGGTCCCAGCCAGCCCTGCGCACCGAACAGCAGCACGTAGACCAGGCCGGAAATCACCGGCGACACCGAGAACGGCAGGTCGATCAGCGTGATCAGCAGGTTCTTGCCGCGGAAGTCGAACTTGGCGATGGCCCAGGCCGCCGCCACGCCGAACACCACGTTCAGCGGCACCGCGATCGCCGCCACCGTCAGCGTGAGCTGGATCGCGGCGAGTGCGTCGGGTTCGATCAACGCTTCCCAGTAGGTCTGCACGCCCTTGCGCAAGGCTTCATAGAACACCGAAGCCAGCGGCACGAACAGGAACAGCGTGAGGAACAGCACCGCCACCGTGATCAGCGTGTAGCGTACCCACGGCGCTTCGCCGGTAGCGTCAAACCTGTGATGGGCCTGGGCGTTGGCTTGCCCGCCCAGGCGTCCCGCAACTGCGCCGGCCATGTCAGAACTCCTTGCCCGTGGCGGGCGCTTCAGGTGCCAGCGCGGCGCGCACACCGGATTGATGGCGGCGCGTCCAGGCCTGCAGCAGGTTGATCAGCAGCAGCAGCCCGAAGGAAATCACCAGCATCACCACCGCCACCGCGGTGGCGCCGGCGTAGTCGTATTGCTCCAGCTTGGAATAGATCATCAGCGGCGCGATCTCGGACACCATCGGCATGTTGCCGGAGATAAAGACCACCGAGCCGTACTCGCCGGTGGCGCGCGCGAACGATAGCGCAAACCCCGTCAGCAGCGCCGGCAGGATGGCGGGCAGGATCACGCGCTGGAAAGTCTGCAGGCGGTTGGCGCCGAGGCTGGCAGCGGCCTCCTCCAGCTCCTGCTCAACATCCTCCAGCACCGGCTGCACCGTGCGCACCACGAACGGCAGGCCGATAAAGGTCAGCGCCACCACCACGCCCAGCGGCGTAAACGCGACCTTGATGCCAAGCGGCTCGAGATAGCGGCCGATCCAGCCATTACCGGCAAACAGCGCCGTCAGCGCGATACCGGCCACCGCAGTGGGCAGCGCGAACGGCAGGTCCACCAGCGCGTCGATCAGGCGCTTGCCCGGGAAGCGGTAGCGCACCAGCACCCAGGCAACCACCAGCCCGAACACCGTATTGACGATGGCCGCCACCAGCGACGCGCCAAAGCTCAGCTGCAGCGACGCCACCACGCGCGGCGCCGTGACCGAGGTCCAGAACGCGTCCCACGTCATCGTGAAGGTCTTCAGGAACGTGGCCGACAGCGGGATCAGGACGATCAGCGTCAGGTAGAACAACGTGAAGCCCAGCGACAGGCCGAAGCCGGGCAGCACCGTAAAACGCTGCCTGGACGGGCTGCGCGGCGCGCGCGCGGCGCCGGAATCAGGGGCGCGAGGGGCGGCTGGCGGCGTGTCCGCGAGGGAAATGGATGGAGGCATGTCGTCTCGTCTGTGAGCGGTGCGCCGCCGGACCATGATGGCTGGCCCCGGCGGGCCGTTCTTTATGACGCCAGCGCATATTGCGCCGGCCTACGAGACAGATTCTGCAGAGTCATCCTTATAAACAGAACGAATCTTTATGAATTTTCTTAGACGGTTTAGATATAAGGGATAGTAGACACTACCTCGATGCCCGACTCCCAGGCGCCGGATGATTCACTTACGGAGCCGGTATCGCCTGCCTGCGCGATACGCTGGATCAGGGTATCGAGCAGCGCGAGGCCTTCAGGCCACTCGCCCAGTGCGGAATCGGCATTGATGTGGCCCAGGCTGCCCGCATCGACCAGTTCACTGCCCCACAGCGTGCCCCAGCTGAAAGCGGTGCGCTGCGGCATCCAGGGGTCGTTGCGGCTGGCGACCAGGATGGTCGGGAACGGCAGCCGGTAGGTCGGCAGCAGCGCCGCCACGCCAAATTTGTCCGGATCTGCCGGCGCCACCAGCAATGCGCCGGCAATGCCGACCGGATCCAGCGCCGCCTGGCGCAACGACGCCAGGCAGCCGAAGCTGTGCGCCACCAGCACCGCGCCGCGCGCGGCCACGCGCTGGGCGCGCATCACGCCTTCGGAGACGCGCTCGGCCCACAGCGGCAGGCTGGGGCGCGACCAGTCGTGCTGCTCCACCCGCTGCCAGTCGGGGAAGCGCTGCTCCCAGCGGCTCTGCCAGTGTCCCGGGCCGCTGCCGTGCAGCCCCGGTACGGTCAGCACCTGCAGGTGCCGCGGAATGTCCAGGCGCGTGCCATGGCCGCCGGATAGCCGGTTCGCTTGGGTCATACCACCTCCTTGTCCAATGCATGCGCGGCACTCGCCAGGCCTGTGCGCAGCCCTGCCGCACTGACCGGCGCGCCGGCGAAGGCGCCCTGCCCCAGGCCGATGCCCGCGGCCTGCAGGCGCTCGACGCTTTCGGCGTTCTGCAGGCGCCGCCCGATCAGCGTTACCCCGGCGTTGGCCGCGCTGGCACGCAGGCCCGACAGCTGGCGGTCGGTCCAGGTGCGGCGCATGTCCAGCTTGAGCCAGTCCGGCAACGCGTGCGCCATCAGCGCACCGGCTTCCGCCGGATCCGACGCCTGCAGGCTTACCGCGAAGCCGTTGCGCCGATAGTTGCCAACGACATGCAATAGCAATGCCAGGTCGTCATTGGCGCTGGCCGGCACCTGGATCACAAAGCGCTCCAGCGGCAGGCCCAGCGACTGCAATGCGCGCCGGAAGGCAGCGCCGTGGTCGTCGGTAACCGCGGCCAGCAGCCGGTTATGCACGTTCAGCACCAGCTTGTGCTCGCCCTCGGCGGCAAAGTAGTTGATGGCATGCAGCAGGCGCGAAAGCCGGTCCAGCGACACCAGGGTGTTGTCGTCGGCCGCCATCGCAAACAGCTTCCATGCCGCCAGGCCCACGCCGTCCTCTGCGTAGGTGTGGATCGAACCTTCATGCGCCACCACCTGCCGGTCTGCCAGCGTCACCAGCGGCTCGAACGCGCTGGTCAGCGAGCAGTTGAAGAACTGGCCCTGCACCTGCCCGCGCGCGTCGCGCCACAATTGCCGGTCAGCCAGCGGCTGGCGCGGCAGCGATTCCAGATAACGTTGGAGCGCAGGCACTGCGCCCGCGGGTTCATGCACGCCTGGCATGGCATTCCTTGGGTTGACCGGGCCCCTCGGCCCCTTGGTCGGATTAGTGATGACGGGCGCGCCATGCGCCCTCTGTGCGGTCGCACCGCATCGGCCTGCCTGCTCATGATAGGAGGTCAGCGCGCGCGAGCGAATGAAGATTACGGCCTGTCGATATGCGCGGCGCACATTGCCGCGGGTGGCACGGTCACGCTGCCCAGCTCACGTTCAGCGGCGCGGTCGTGGCGGCCGGGTCGGCATGCGCACCTGCATGCGACGGTACCTGCGCCTGCGGCGCTTGCCGCATCACCCGCTGCAGCACCGCGGCCTCCAGCTGCGCAAAGCCCGCCGCGCCGCGTTCGCGCGGGCGCGCCAGCGCCACGCGCTCATCCATGGCAATGCGGCCGTCCTCGATCAGCACGATGCGGTCGGCCAGCGCCACTGCCTCCGACACATCGTGCGTAACCAGCAGCGCCGTGAAGCCAAGGCGGCGCCACAGCGATTCGATCAGCCCCTGCATCTCGATGCGCGTGAGCGCGTCCAGCGCGCCCAGCGGTTCATCCAGCAGCAACAACTGCGGGTGGTGAACCAGCGCGCGCGCCAGGGCCACGCGCTGGCGCTGGCCGCCGGAAAGCCGCGCGGGCCACTCCCTGGCGCGGTCGGCCAGGCCCACCTGCGCCAGCACATCGGCGGCTTCACCGCGGCGTGTGCGCGGCAGGCCCAGCGCGACGTTGTCCAGCACGCGCTTCCACGGCAGCAGCCTTGCGTCCTGGAACATCACGCGCACGTCGGCGTGCCGCGCGCGGCCTTTCGCCGCGGATTCACCGTCGACGGTGATACTGCCGCCATCGGCTGCTTCCAGTCCCGCCACCAGCCGCAGCAGCGTGCTCTTGCCGCAGCCGCTGCGCCCGACAATCGCCAGGAACTCGCCCGGCGCCACGTCCAGCGCCACGTTGTGCAGCACTTCGCGGCCGTCATAGCGCTTGACCACCTGGCGCACGTGCAGCGCCACGCCACCTGCCTTGCGCGGCGCCTTTGCCGCCGGCTGTGCCGCCTCGCGGCGCGCGAGGCCCGCTTCCAGTTCCACCAGCGCAGCCTGCTCTACCGGATACATCTGCATCTCGATCTCCTTGCTTGATTGGGACGACGGGCCGGTCAGGCCGCGGCGTAGCCCGGATGCCAGCGCAGCCAGTAGCGCTCCAGCCCGCGCGACAGCCAGTCGGCCAGCTTGCCCAGCAGCGCATAGAGCAGGATGCCCACCAGCACCACGTCGGTTTGCAGGAACTCACGCGCGTTCATGGTCATGTAGCCGATGCCCGATTGCGCGGAGATGGTCTCCGCCACGATCAGCACCACCCACATCAACCCGAGCGCGAAACGCACGCCTACCAGGATGCCCGGTAGCGCGCCGGGCAGGATGACCTCGCGGTACAGCTGCCAGCCGGACAGGCCGTAGCTGCGCGCCATCTCCACCAGCCCCGTATCGACCGAGCGGATGCCGTGATACGTGTTCAGGTAGACCGGGAAGAACACGCCCAGCGACACCAGGAACAGCTTGGCGGTCTCGTCGATGCCGAACCACAGGATCACCAGCGGGATCAAGGCCAGCGCCGGGATATTGCGCACCATCTGCAGCGAGCTGTCGAGCAGCGTGGCCGCGGTGCGGAAGGTGCCGGTCAGCAGCCCCAGCAGCAGGCCCAGCCCGCCGCCGATGGCAAACCCCACCAGCGCGCGCCAGGTGCTGACCCCGACGTGCTTCCACAGGTCGCCCGAGCGCGCCAGCTCCCACGCGGCCTGCACCACGGCCAGCGGGGCCGGCAGCACGCGGCTGGAGAGCCAGCCGTTCTGCGAGGCCAGCTGCCAGACAACGATCAGCAGCACCGGCACGATCCACGGAGCCAGCGCGCGCGCCAGCGCCCGAGGTCCCTGGCGCAGCGGCTGCAATAGAGGAGCGTTCATGGTTGCCCTCCCCTCAGCTCTGCGCGGCGCGCGGCACGATGCCAGTCGCCATGACTTCGCCGAACGGGCCCGACAGCACCTTGCCCGGCAGCTTGTCGCGCACCGAGCGCGGCAGCAGCGGGAACACCAGTTCGGCAAAGCGGTAGGCCTCTTCCAGGTGCGGGTAGCCGGACAGCACGAAGGTGTCGATGCCCAGCTCGGCGTATTCACGCATGCGCTCGGCCACGGTGTGCGGATCGCCGACCAGCGCGGTGCCGGCACCGCCGCGCACCAGGCCAACGCCAGCCCACAGGTTGGGGCTGATCTCCAGCGCCTCGCGCGTGCGGCGCGCGCCGCCCGCGTGCAGCGCGGCCATGCGGCGCTGCCCTTCGGAATCCATCTTGGCGAACACGGCTTGCGCACGCGCCACGGTCTCGTCATCGAGCCGGCTGATCAGGTCGTCCGCCGCAGCCCAGGCGGCGGCTTCGGTCTCGCGCACGATCACATGCAGGCGGATACCGAACTTCACCGTGCGGCCATGGCGCGCGGCCTGCCGGCGCACGTCGTCGAGCTTCTGCGCCACGTCAGCGGGCGGCTCGCCCCAGGTCAGGTAGGTATCGACCTGCTCGCCGGCCAGCGCATGCGCCGGCGCCGACGAACCGCCGAAGTACACCGGCGGATGCGGTTGCTGCAGCGGCGGATAAAGGACGGTGGCCCCCTTCACGCTCAGGTGCTTGCCCTCGTAGTCCACCTTGTCGCCGTCATGGCTGGCGGCCAGCACCTGGCGCCAGATGCGCAGGAACTCGGCCGAGGCCTCGTAGCGCGCGGTGTGGTCCAGGAACAGGCCATCGCCTTCCAGCTCGGCGGTATCGCCACCGGTGACCAGGTTGATCAGCAGCCGGCCGTTGGAGATGCGGTCGAAGGTTGCCGCCATCCGTGCAGCCAGCGTCGGCGCCATCAGGCCGGGGCGCACCGCGACCAGGAATTTCAGGCGCTGCGTGACGGCGGCCAGGGCCGATGCGGCCACCCATGGGTCTTCGCATGAGCGCCCGGTCGGGATCAGCACGCCTTCGTAGCCCAGCGTATCGGCGGCGACGGCAACCTGCTTCAGGTAATCGAAGCTGACCTCGCGCGCGCCTTCCGAAGTGCCGAGGTAGCGGCTGTCGCCGTGGGTGGGGATGAACCAGAATACTTGCATGTCGTTGTCCTATTGTTCTTGCCGATGGAGGTGGCTATCGCTTCGCCTGCTGCTGCGGCACGTCCCAGCGCGCATCGGCCACCTTGACTGGCCTGGGGATCAGCTTGAGCGAGTGGAAGGCGTCGGCGATGCGCTGCTGCTCGGCCAGCACCCCGGCGCTGACCGGGCGTGCGCCGTACGAGAAGCGCGAAACGGCGAGCTCAAGCACATCGGCCGGCAGCCCGGTTTCGCCGGTCAGCACCGTGGTGGCCTCCTTTGGGTTGCTTTGCGCCCAGGTGCCCAGCGTGGCTAGTTCGTCCAGGATCAGGCTGACGATCTCCGGCTTGGCTTGTGCATAGGGGCGCGAGGCCAGGTAGAACTGGTGGTTGCTGACCACGTTCTTGCCGTCCGCGCCGCGGCCATCGGTGAGCACGCGCGCACCCAGTTGCTTCTCGGCTGCGGCGAGGAACGGGTCCCAGATCACCCAGGCATCGACCGCGCCGCGCTCGAAGGCGGCACGCGCATCCGCCGGCGGCAGGTAGACCGGCTGGATCTCGTTGTAAGGGATGCCGGCCTTCTCCAACTGGCGCACCAGCAGGTAATGCACGTTCGAGCCCTTGTTCAGCGCCACGCGCTTGCCGCGCAGTTCCGCCACCGAACGGATCGCCGAGCCCTTGGGCACGACGATGGCTTCCGCCACCGGCGCCGGCGGCTCATTGCCGACGTAGACCAGCTGCGCCCCCGCGGCCTGCGCAAAGATCGGCGGCGCCTCGCCGACGGTGCCGAAATCGACGGCAACGACGTTCAGCCCCTCAAGCAGTTGCGGGCCGGCGGGGAACTCGGTCCATTTGACGGTGATGCCTTGCGGCACCAGACGCTTTTCCAGCGTGCCGCGCGCCTTCAGCAGCGTCAGCGTGCCGTACTTCTGGTAGCCGATGCGCAGCACCTTGGGGTCGATGTTCTTCGACTGCGCTTCGGCGCGGCCGGGCAGTAGCCCATAGGCCAGGCCGGTGGCAAGCACCAGCGCGGCGGTAATCAGGCGGCGGCGCTGGTTGGCCGTGCGCAACGGGTTCGTCAGTGTCATGCGATGTGCTCCATGGCCCGGGGCAATGCCCTGCTGGCCGGATTGATGTCCAGGATGGCTGCGGCAGCACGCATCCCTGCCGGCCCCGCGTGGCGGGTGGCATGGCGTCGCTGCCGTCGCGCCGGGCAGGCCGGCGCCACTTCAGTCAATCAGTCAGTTCAGGCGGAACATCGCTCGGCCACCGCGATCGCGGCGGCACGCTGGACCAGGGCGCCGGGCACCACGTCGAGCGGAACCTCGATGCGGGAATGCGCCAGCGCATCGCGCACGCGCAGCACGCCCTCGTCCAGGCGCGCGGACAGCGCGGCATCGAAGCGCGCCTGGCGCACGCCGGCGGCGTCAAAGGATTCGATCTGCTGGTCCACGGCAAAGATGCCGGGCAGGATCTGGCGCGAGCCCAGCGCGGACAGCACCGGGCGCAGCGCGTAGTCGATCGCCAGCGCATGGGCCAGGCTGCCGCCGGTGGCAATCGGCAGCACGATCTTGTCGCGCAGGCCGGTCTGCGGCAGCAGGTCCAGGAAGGCCTTGAGCAGGCCGCTGTAGGCGGCCTTGTAGACCGGCGTGGCCAGTACCACCACCTGCGCCTCGGACACGGCATGCGTGGCGGCGGCGATGACGGGGTCGTCCACGCGTGCCGCCAGCAGCGGACCCGCCGGCAGTTCGCGCAGGTCGAGGTGGCGGGTGCGTTCGCCGGCAGCCTCGAGCGTGGCACGCAGGTGCGCCAGCACCAGGCCGGAGCGGGACTGGACCGACGGGCTGCCGGAGAGCGTCAGGATGGACATCGGGCTTCCTTCTTCTGGTGGACCGGTCGGCGCCGCGGCTGCCCCACGCGGCCCGGCGCGCCGGTCTCGTGGTTTATTTCTTGCCGGGCTGGTAGATCTGGTCGAACGTGCCGCCATCGGCAAAGTGGGTCTTCTGGGCTTTCTGCCAGCCGCCGAAGACTTCATCGATGGTGAACAGCTTCACCTTGGGGAAGTTGGCCGCGTACTTGGCCGCCACCTTCTGCGAGATCGGGCGGTAGTAGTTCTTGGCCGCGATCTCCTGGCCCTCGTCGGTGTACAGGAACTGCAGGTAGGCCTCGGCCGCCTTGCGCGTGCCCTTCTTGTCGACCACCTTGTCGACCACCGCCACCGGCGGCTCGGCCAGGATCGACACCGACGGCGCGACGATATCGAACTTGTCCGGGCCCAGCTCCTTGATGGCCAGGATGGCTTCGTTCTCCCACGCGATCAGCACATCGCCCAGGCCGCGCTCGACAAAGGTGGTGGTGGCGCCGCGCGCGCCCGAATCCAGCACCGGCACATGCTTGAGCAGCTCGCCCACGAACTCGCGCGCCTTGACGTCATTGCCGCCCGGCTGGCGCAGCGCGTAGCCCCACGCCGCCAGGTAGTTCCAGCGTGCGCCGCCCGAGGTCTTGGGATTGGGCGTGATCACCTGCACGCCCGGCTTGACCAGGTCGCCCCAGTCCTTGATGCCCTTGGGATTGCCCTTGCGCACCAGGAACACGATGGTCGAGGTGTACGGCGAGGCGTTGTGCGGCAGGCGCTTCTGCCAGTCCGGCTTGATCAGGCCCTTGTCGGCAATGGCATCGATGTCATAGCCCAGCGCCAGCGTCACCACGTCGGCATCCAGCCCGTCGATCACCGAGCGCGCCTGCTTGCCCGAGCCGCCGTGCGACTGGCGCACGGTCACGGCGTCGCCGCCCTGGGCCTTCCAGGCCTTGGCAAAGGCGGCATTGACATCGACATACAGCTCGCGCGTCGGATCGTAGGAAACGTTCAGCAGGTTGGCGGCCGCAGCGGTCTGCGCCGCGCTCAGGGCGCCAAGTACGGCCAGGCTGATAGCCAGTTTGCGGATCATCTTGTGTTGCTCCCGTCAGTGTCGTGAATGGGCGCGAGGCGCCTCTTGCCTTGTCCGCCTTGGGTGGCGGACTTGTGTCAGGAGCAAGACTACCGAGGGGGCTATCTGAACGGAACGAATGGTTTCGCCGATCCTTTGCTGTTTTTTGCATAAGATCGGACGGAAATATGGACATGCCGGCGCACGGGGCATGCGGCATCGCTGAGCGGAAGGAGGAGGATGGGTCACGCCCCAAAAAGAAAACGCCCGCACCGGCAAGCCGGTGCGGGCGAAGTTTCCGTTCTGGAAACGGGTAGACAAGTCATGAAGAGCGCCCCCGCATCTCCATGACAGGACGAATGTTATCGGCTTGCCTGCGACCTGGGGTTGATCAAGGTCAAGTGCGGGCCAGCCTGCCGCGCCTGCGCCTCAGCCGGCCTGGCGGGCGAGCAGGTCAGCCATTTCGTCGGCATGCTCCTCTTCCACCGCCAGGATGCCCTCCATCATCCGGCGCGAGGTCGGATCGCGTTCTCCCAGGAACTGGATGATCTCGCGATAGCTGTCGATGGCGATGCGCTCGGCCACCAGGTCTTCCTTGATCATTTCCGTCAGCGAAGTACCCGCCACATATTCAGCATGGGAGCGGCTGGTCAGGCCGTCGGGTGCGAAGTCGGGCTCGCCGCCAAGCTGGACGATGCGCTCGGCGATCTGGTCGGCATGGCCTTGTTCTTCATGGGAATGGGCCAGGAATTCATCGGCGACGCTCTTCGAGTTGGGCCCATTGGCCATGTAGTAGTGTCGGCGATAGCGCAGCACGCAGACGATTTCGGTGGCCAGCGCATCGTTGAGCAGCTTCAGCACGGTATCGCGATCCGCGGCATAGCCCGCGGTCACGGCGCCATCGTCGATGTGCTTGCGGGCGCGCTCGCGCAATGTCTTGACGTCAGAGAGGAAAGGCTTGTCGGTCATTGAAGGGCTCCTTGGGGATGGGGCTGCGTCAGCGCAGCGCCTTGTACGGAAACTCAACCCTTCCGCAACGCGAGAAGTGTGCCACTCGGCGGATGGCGCGGAACGGCGCGGCTGGCGACGACCCGCGGCATCGTGGCGTGAAAAAATTGCACGGGACGGGACCGCCTTACACGCAACGCGCGATGGCAAGACGAAAAAAAGCCCCTGCGATGCAGCGCAGGGGCCTGACCATGATCGACCGCCTGTGTGCTCCGGCAGTCGATCGAGCCACGGTAGCCTTAGTCCAGCTTCCGCCCGAACGTGAACTCCCCGTCGACATAATCCACCGGCACCACATCCTTGGCGGCGAACTTGCCTTCCAGGATCGCCCGGGCCACCGGGTTCT
The DNA here is from genome assembly GCF_058787975.1 of Cupriavidus sp. FW305-26. Classification (NCBI taxonomy): domain Bacteria; kingdom Pseudomonadati; phylum Pseudomonadota; class Betaproteobacteria; order Burkholderiales; family Burkholderiaceae; genus Cupriavidus; species Cupriavidus sp. FW305-26. The sequence continues at coordinate 8,765 of NZ_JBYTAH010000059.1, read as the reverse complement.
CGATCTGCTGCTGGATCGCCCGCTTGAGCGGACGCGCGCCAAACACCGGGTCGTAGCCTGCGCTGGCGATCTTCTCCAGCGCCGTCTCGCTCACCTCCAGCGTCATGTCCATGCGGGCCAGGCGGGCCTGCAGGCGTTGCAGCTGGATGCGTGCGATCGACTCGATATGCTTCTGGTCGAGCGCGTGGAACACCACCACTTCATCGATCCGGTTCAGGAACTCCGGCCGGAAATGCGTGCGCACTTCCTGCCAGACCGCACCCTTGATCGCTTCCTGCGGCTCGCCGGTCATCGACTGGATGATCTGCGAACCCAGGTTGGACGTCATCACGATCACCGTGTTCTTGAAGTCCACGGTGCGGCCCTGGCCATCGGTCAGGCGGCCGTCGTCCAGCACCTGCAGCAGCACGTTGAAGACGTCCGGGTGGGCCTTCTCGACTTCATCCAGCAGCACCACGCTGTACGGCTTGCGGCGCACGGCCTCGGTCAGGTAGCCGCCTTCCTCGTAGCCCACGTATCCGGGCGGCGCGCCGATCAGGCGGCTGACGCTGTGCTTCTCCATGAATTCGCTCATGTCGATGCGGATCAGGTGCTCTTCCGAATCGAACATGAACTCGGCCAGGGCCTTGCACAACTCGGTCTTGCCGACGCCGGTCGGGCCCAGGAACAGGAACGAGCCATAGGGCCGGTTCTCGTCCGCAAGCCCGGCACGCGAACGGCGGATGGCATCGGACACCAGCCGCACGGCTTCGTCCTGGCCGACCACGCGCCCATGCAGCCGGTCTTCCATCTTGAGCAGCTTCTCGCGCTCGCCCTGCATCATCTTCGATACCGGGATGCCGGTGGCACGGCTTACCACTTCGGCGATTTCCTCGGCGCCCACCTGGGTGCGCAGCAGCTTGTTGGGCTGCTTCTGCTCGCTGGCCTCGGCGTCGGTCGCGGCCTTGAGCTTGCCTTCCAGGCCCGGCAGCTTGCCGTATTGCAGCTCGGCCACCTTGTCCAGCTTGCCTTCGCGCTGCAGCTTGGCGATCTCCAGCTTGACCTTCTCGATCTCTTCCTTGAGCGCGGCCGTGCCCTGCGCGGCGCCCTTCTCGGCTTTCCAGATCTCGTCCAGGTCGGCGTACTCCTTCTCCAGGCGCGCGATTTCCTGCTCGATCAGCTCCAGGCGCTTCATCGACGCCTCATCGGTCTCTTTCTTGACCGCCTCGCGCTCGATCTTCAGCTGGATGGTGCGGCGCTCGAGCTTGTCCATCGACTCCGGCTTGGAATCGATTTCCATCTTGATGCGCGCGGCCGCCTCGTCGATCAGGTCGATCGCCTTGTCGGGAAGGAAGCGGTCGGTGATATAGCGATGCGACAGCTCCGCCGCGGCGACGATGGCCGGGTCGGTGATTTCCACGCCGTGGTGCAGCTCATACTTTTCCTGCAGCCCGCGCAGGATGGCAATGGTGGCTTCAACGCTCGGCTCATCGACCAGCACCTTCTGGAAGCGGCGCTCCAGCGCGGCGTCCTTCTCGATGTACTTGCGGTACTCGTCCAGCGTGGTCGCGCCGATGCAGTGCAGCTCGCCGCGCGCGAGCGCCGGCTTGAGCATGTTGCCCGCGTCGATCGCGCCCTCGGCCTTGCCGGCGCCGACCATGGTGTGGATCTCGTCGATGAAGACGATGGTCTGGCCCTCGTCCTTGGCGACGTCGTTCAGCACCGCTTTCAGGCGTTCCTCGAACTCGCCGCGGTACTTGGCGCCGGCCAGCAGGCCGGCCATGTCCAGCACCAGCACGCGCTTGTTCTTCAGGCTCTCCGGCACTTCGCCGTTGACGATGCGCTGCGCCAGGCCTTCCACGATGGCGGTCTTGCCCACGCCCGGCTCGCCGATCAGCACCGGGTTGTTCTTGGTGCGGCGCTGCAGGATCTGGATGGCGCGGCGGATCTCGTCGTCACGGCCGATCACGGGATCGAGCTTGCCGATGCGGGCGCGCTCGGTCAGGTCGATGGTGTACTTCTTGAGGGCCTCGCGCTGGCCCTCGGCCTCGGCGCTGTTGACCGAGTCGCCGCCGCGCACGGCCTGGATGGCCGACTCGAGCGACTTGCGGTTCAGGCCGTTTTCACGCGCGATGCGGCCGGCGTCGCCCTTGTCGTCGGCGACGGCCAGCAGGAACAGCTCGCTGGCGATGAACTGGTCGCCGCGCTTGATGGCTTCCTTCTCGGTGGCGTTGAGCAGGTTGACCAGGTCGCGGCCGATCTGGACCTCGCTGGTGCCCTGCACTTGCGGCAGGCGCTTGATGGCGGCGTCGAGCGCCGTCTGCAGGCCCTGCACGTTGACGCCGGCGCGCGCCAGCAGCGCCTTGGCGGCGCCGTCGTCCTGCGCCAGCAGCGCGCGCAGCAGGTGCTGCGGTTCGATGTATTGGTTGTCGTTGCCCAGTGCCAGGCTTTGCGCATCAGCCAGTGCTTCCTGGAACCGGGTGGTCAGCTTGTCAAGACGCATAAGGATTCCCTCTCTCGGATAAGGTCGTGTCCTGATGCGGGGGCGTCGGCGCCGGTCTTCGCTGCCGGAGCGCCCGTATGCCCTGCCGGACACTGGATGTCTTTCCGAAAGATAAGGCTTTGTCGCGACATTTCAAGGCCGCGCCGGCAAGCAATGACCCCGATCCGCTGCTATGTCGACAACCGCCGCTCCCACGCTCGCAAGTGCCGCAAGCGATACGCAGCTAGGCGGCGCGGCAGGCCCCCTTGTCCGCCAGGTTGCGCACCAGCACCAGTGATTCGCCCTGCACCACCACGCGCCCGTCCGCGCCGGTGACCACGCTGGCCAGGTTGACCAGGTCCTTGCCGGCGCGCAGCCGCACGATGCCCACGCATGCCGTCAGCGGCTCATCCATCCGCGCGGCTGAAGCGAGGCGCAGCGACTGCTTCATCCACCCCGTGCCCCGTCCGGGCAGCCGCGTGCCGAGCAGGTCCGAGAACATGCCGGCCAGCAGCGGCAGCGGCACCACCGGCCCGCCAAACCCGCGCGCGCGGGCAAAGGCCGGATCGGCGTGGTAGGGGTTGGCGTCGCCGGTCAGGGTGATGTAGTCGTCCAGGTCCGCCTGGGTGAAGGCGCGTGCCGCACCGGCTTCCTGACCGGGGCGCAGGCCGTACAGTGAGGCGTCGCCCGCCTCTGGCGCCGGTGCCGTGTCGCCGGGCAGCCGGGCCATTTCCTCCGGCCCGGCATCCGGCAGCCAGAGCGATTCGCCCACGGCCGTGACGCGCTGCGCCTCGCCCGGCCCGCCCGCGCTGCCAACGGTGGTGCCGTAGCCCGCCAGTCCCGCCGGAGCGTGCTGCGGCGCCAGCGCGATCTGCACTGTGTCGCCAACGAAGGCCGGCGTGGGGAACATCAGCGTCTGCCCGACCGGCAACGCCGGCGCTGGCAGCTGCCGCCAGGTGTGGGCGCACAGCAGCGAAAACAGGAACATGCCGTGCGCCACGGTGGCACCGAAATGCGTGCCACGGGCAAAGGCCGGATCGCAGTGGATCGGGTTGTCGTCGTGCGACAAGGCGGCGAAGCGGTCAAAGTCGCGCTGCGACAGCACGCGCGGCAGGGCATCGTTCATCAGTCAGGCACCTGTACGGCATTAGCGTTGACGGTAATCGCGTTGCCGGCCGCAGGCGACGCGGCGAACGGCGGCACGTTGGACGGCAGCAGCGCCGGCGCGGGCGTGTTGAGGGTGCCGCCGCGCGGCGTGGTGCGCAGCACCTGCGACGGCGGCAGCGCCTTGCCCGCGGTGAGGTTGTCGTAGACCGCATCCAGGGCCCGGTTCAGGTAGACGTGCAGCGGCACATAGCGGTTGCTGTAGCCCGGCACCAGGCCGATGAAGGCATCGAAGTGCTGGGCGTTCTCGACCTCCACGTATGACAGCTTGCTGGTCACGCCCTCCTGCTGCCGGTTCAGGCCGAGATACGGACGCGAGGTATGGTTGACCGGCAGCAGCCCGTCGCTGCGCCCGTGCACGATCACCGCCGGCTTGCCGCGCAGGTTGCCGTTGCGCAGCGTCAGCGCCTGGCCGGCCTGCAAGGCGCGTGCCGCGGCGTCGGAGCCGGCCAGCAGGCTGCGCAGGCAGTTGGCGCCGTCGTAGTTCAGGTCTTCACGCAGCGTCGACGGTGAAACAGACGCCAGGTTCAGGTACGGGCCATGCTGCGGATCGAGGTCATTGATCAGCTGGACCGGCGGCTGCGGCGGCACGCCGTTGCCGGTGGCGAACATCGACGCCAGCGCCGCGGGTGCGATTGCCGCGGGCTTCAGGTCGGTCAGCGTGCTGGCAAAGCTGTAGCCGCACAGCCGGTCGGTGACGCTGGCCTGCGCATAGGCGTTGGCATAGTTGACCGAGATCGCGGCGGCCACGTCGAACACGGCCAGCGACGGGTGCAGATCGTCCGATTCCGCTTCCCAGCCGGCGTCACGCAGCGCCTGCAGCGCGCTGGCGCTCTGTTCGTCCGTGTTCGCGCCGCTCACCAGCCCCTTTTCCGCCAGCGTCTGGCAGCGGTTGGCAAAGAATGTCGCCGTGGCCGGGTTGGTGTAGAACGGCGCCTGGGTCAGCGCGGTGGCCCGCGCGGCGCAGTGCTGCAGCAGGTTGGCCGTGGTGGTGTAGTCGTACAGCGTGCGGCCCGAAGCTGCCACCGGCGTCGCGCCGCGTTGCACCACGATGCCGGTATTGGGCGGCATGTTCAGGTTGGGCTCGCCCACCGCCACGCCGTCGATCAGCCCGCCGGCATCCTGCTCGGCCGCCGCCACCGCGGCACCGCCGCCGTTGGACACGCTGGACGCGATCACCACGATCCTGTCCTTGTCCAGGGTGCGCTGGCGGGTGCCGTTGGCCGACACGGCGCCGAAGCGGTCATTGATCGCCCAGATCGCAAATTCCACCGCCTGCAGCGTGAACTTGCCCCAGTCCTTCTCCGGGTTGCGCTGTGAATGCGCGTGCTTGAACGCCAGCCGGTGCGGGTTGGCAGCGGTGAAGTCCGCCAGCGAGGTGGCCCCCGCCGGCGCGGCAAACTGCGCGTTCTTGCCGGCCGCCGCGCGCGTGGCGCGGGTGCCGTCGATCAGCGGCACGGTGTCGGTATCCAGGTCATGCGGCGCGGCGCCGGTGCCCTTGTCGGTATAGGCTACCGCGCAGCCGCGCTTCAGGCCCCACTCGCCGGTGGCGATTGCGCCATAGACGCCGCGCGAACCGGACGAGGTAGCGGTGATCATGCATGGCTTCGAGGTGTTGAACGACGCGGGAATCTGCACCAGCATGGTCACGTTCTGCTGGCCCGAGCCATCGTCCGAAAAGGCCAGGTACTCCACGCCGGCCACCTTGCCGTCGGAACCGGTGACATTGCCCTGCGCGTCGACATTGGGGCCGTAGAGCGAGCCGTAGCCGCCGCTGGCGGTGGTGTCGACGATGGCACGATAGTTGGTATGGATCGCATAGCGCCGCAGCTCCGCCGCGGTCGGCGCGGTGGGATTGGCCGGCAGTGGCGCGGTGGCGCTGGCCAGGCCGTCCTTGCCCAGGCCCGCAGTGAGCAGGTCGTCGGTGGTGCCGTTGTAGCTGTTGATCGTGACCGTGCCGATATTCGCCGGCTTGGTATTGGGGTTGCTGCCGTTGCCGTTGTTGTTGTCATCGCCCGAGCCGCAGGCGGCTGCCAGCATCGATGCGGCGGCCGCCAGCACCGTGAGCCTGAGGCGGCGTTTCTGTTTCTGCTGCGGCGGGATCTGCGTGGAATGCATGTCAACCTCCTCCTGTCGCACCCGGATGGCCGGGGCTGTCGAATTGTCTTCAGATCGAGGACTGCGGAGACTGCGAACTGCGGAAATCGGAAACACGGCAACCGCTGGCGCGGCCATGCGCCTCAGCCAGAGAACTGTGCGCGCAGCTTGTGTTTTTCCACCTTGCCGGACGGCGTGCGCGGCAGCGCGTCGAGAAAGCGCACATGGCGCGGCACCTTGTAGCCGGCCAGCTGCGCCTTGCAGTGGGCGATCACGGCATCGGCCTCCAGGACGGCGCCCGGGCGCAGCACCACCAGCGCCATGCCGACCTCGCCCCAGCGCGCATCCGGCGTGCCGATCACTGCGGCCTCGGCCACGCCCGGCAGCTGGAACAGCACGTTCTCGACTTCGGCCGGATAGACGTTCTCGCCGCCCGAGACAAACATGTCCTTGGCCCGGTCGACGATGTAGTAGTCGCCGTCCTCGTCACGATAGGCGATATCGCCGGAATGCAGCCAGCCGCCGCGGATCGCGGCCGCAGTGGCCTCGGGCAGGTTCCAGTAGCCTGGCGTCACGCCGGGGCCCTTGATCAGCAGTTCGCCACGCTCGCCCGGGCCCACGTCCACTCCAGCCGCATCGACGATGCGCGTCAGCATCGACCCCACCGGCTTGCCGATGGTGCCGATCTTGCGGCGCGCGGTGTCTTCGTCGCAGACAAAGACCGTGGGGCCGGTCTCGGTCATGCCGAAGCCGAAGCAGATGTTCACGCCCTTGGCCAGGTAGGCCTCCAGCAACGGCCTGGGCACCGGCGAGCCCCCCGCTGACATATTGCGCACGCCGGCAAAGTCCGCGTGCGCGAAGCGCGGGTGCTGGCTCAGGAACAGGTAGACCGCCGGCACCGCGAAGAACATGGTGATGCCCTCGCCGCCGGCGCGGTCGAGCTTGCCCAGCACCACCTGCGGCTCGAACTGCCGCATGACGTGCACCGTGCCGCCCGCATGCAGCACCGGGTTGGCATACAGGTTCAGGCCGCCGGTGTGGAAGAACGGCAGCACATTGAGGAACACGTCGTCGCGCGTGATCTTGTTTGCCAGCATCGCGTTGACGGCGTTGAAGAAGACCATGCCGTAGGTCTGGATCACGCCCTTGGGCTTGCCGGTGGTGCCGGAGGTATAGAGCAGGTGCCAGACCTCGGACTCATCGCGGCACGGCATCTCGATGATGCGGCCGGAGGCGGCATCGAGCACTGCCTCGTACTCGGTCCAGCCGCCGGGCACGTCGGCGGCCTCGTCGTCGGCCAGGTGCAGCACCGCACGCAGCGGCATGGCGCGCGCGAGATCCGCGGCCACGGCGAGGAAGCCGTCGCCGGCCACCAGCACCTCGGGCGTGCAGTCCTGCAGGATCGGCAGCAGCTCCGCCGCCGGCAGGCGCCAGTTCAGGCACACCATCACCATGCCGGCCTTGGCACAGCCATACAGCATCTCGAAATAATCCGAGCTGTTGTGCGCCAGCACCGCCACGCGCGTGCCCGGCGCCAGTTGCAGGTGGTCGCGCAGGTATTCCGCGAAGCGGCTGGCGCGTTCGTCGAATTTACGATAGGTCACCTGGCGGCCGCTCTCCACGTCCACCAGCGCGACCTTGTCGGGGAAATGCTGCGCATTCTTGTGCAGCCAGTCGATGACGTACATGCGCTAGCCTCCGCTCAGCTTGCCACGTCCTGCACGGGCCCGGTGCCGCGCAGCCGCCCCACTACGCCCTGCGGGAAATAATAGACGCTCAGGATAAACAGCAAGCCCAGCCACAGCAGCCAGCGGTCCGGATGCAGCAGCGACGACAGCAGCGGCAGCGCGGCGGTGGCTTCGCTGGCCAGTTTCATCACGTCTTGCAGGTAGGTTTGCGCCACCAGGAACAGCACCGTGCCGATCACCGCGCCATAGAGCGTGCCCATGCCGCCGATCACCACGATCAGCAGGATGTCGACCATGATCTCGAACGACAGCGAGGTATCGGGCCCGTTGTAGCGCAGCCAGATCGCCATCAGCACGCCCGCCAGCGTGGCGAACATCGCCGACAGCACCGTCGACACGGTGCGGTACACCACGGTGCGGTAGCCGATCGCCTCGGCGCGGAAGTCGTTCTCGCGGATCGCCTGCAGCACCCGGCCAAAGGGCGAGTTGACAATGCGCAGCAGCATCAGGAACAGCACCACCGCGCCGGCAAACACCAGGTAGTAGCTGAGCAGCTTGCCGCTCAGCGGCACGCCCAGCCATTCGGCCTCGCCCAGCGTGAAGCCGGGACGCAGCACCTCCGGCACCTTGAAGGTCAGCCCGTCCTCGCCGCCGGTCCATTCGGACAGCTGCGACACCAGCGTGGCAAAGGCGGTCGCCACCGCCAGCGTGATCATGGCAAAGAAGATCGCGCGCACCCGCAGCGAGAACAGCCCGATCAGGAACGCCAGCAGCGCTGACACCGCGAGCGCACCCACGGTGCCGGCCAGCAGCGCGCCCCAGCCCGGCTCCATGCGCGACATGGCGATGGCCACGCCATAGCCACCGATGCCGAAGAACATGGTATGGGCAAAGGAAACGATGCCGGTATAGCCCAGCAGCAGGTCATAGCTGGCCACCAGCACCACGAAGATGCAGATCTTGGCCGCCATGTTGAGCGCGCGCGCGCCGGGGAAGGCGAAGGGCGCGCACGCCAGGGCCACCAGGATCACCAGCAGGATCACGGTCAGCACGCGGCTGCGCGGCAGGTCGCCGGAGAGAAGTCGGATCATGGTCGTTACCCTCAGCGCCGCGCCACCGGAAACAGCCCCTGCGGGCGCCACAGCAGCACCAGCATCATCAGCAGGATGTTGGAGAACAGAGCCACCTTTGGGAACAGGAAACCGGTGTAGTTGGCCATCAGCCCCACCAGCAGCGCACCGACAAAGCAGCCCGTGGTCGATCCCAGCCCGCCGATGATGATGACGATAAAGATCAGCACATTCACCTGCGCACCGATCGCCGCGGTGATGTTCTGCTGGTACAGCCCCCACAGC
>NZ_JBYTAH010000058.1:0-50932 GCF_058787975.1 Cupriavidus sp. FW305-26 | reverse complement strand
GCACGGCACCGATCAGGTCGGCCATGTTCAGGCGGGGGCGGGGCGGCAGTGCCGGGGCGGCGGCAAGCCGTGCCCGCATGGCTTCCAGTTCCTTGTCGGTGACCAGCGACTTCGTTGCGCGAGGCAGCGCATCGCGAATCAGGCCGATCGCCGTGGCCTGGTCGTTAGCATTCCTGACGGCAAGTGCCAGGGAGATCCGCTGGCCGCGGTTCGCCAGCGTACGGATCAGGAACATGACCGCGTCCACCATGCCCCAGGCCAGGTTGCAGCCCAGCGCGGCATGCATCATGGTGCGGCTGGCATCCGGGCCACCCGTGCCGCTCGACACCGCGCCGACAAAAGTGAGCGCCATGAACAGGCCGAAGCACATCTCGGAGACGCGATCCACGACGTCCAGCACCGGCTCCCGTGTCTGAGCATCCTCCGGCGGCACGGTCGCGCCGGCATGGATCGTCGTCCTGGGTGAATCGGGCATGGCGGACTCCCGAAAGCTGCGTCGATGATCGGATGGGCGATAGGGGCTGTGCTCGTGGGAGCGAGGGCGACTGTGCCTGCCTGGCCCGTCGTCCTGTGGACAAGTATGCGCGCCAGCGGCAAATATGCCAGGCGAGCATTCCTTGATTGGCGTGATGAACCACGGTTTTCCGGGGGAGGGTAGAAAACGTGGGCAAACGCCGGGCAACAAAAAACCCAGAGAGCTTGCGCTGTCTGGGTTTCCTGGCAACTTAGGCAGTTGCTGGCCATTTGTCTGGTGGTGGTACAGCGACCGAACTGTAGGGATAAATCCTTGATAATCAGGTGGATGGGCTTATGGTTTCTGCTACATACCCTGTAGCATACCCCGAAGCTGAGCGACCTTTCGCCTATGCCTGGAACAGCCGGAAGCTGGGCGCTACCGTTACGTAACAAGGGCCGACTCTTGCAGCGAGCCGTGAGAGATCGTCCAGCGATTCGGTTGGAGCGGAGTGCCGAGCCGATTTCACTGCGACGACAAGGGCGCGGCGCCAGGATTCCTGCTTGGCAGCGACTGCGTCGTCTTCAAATGGGTGGTTGCCGGCTAGGGAAAAGATGTGATCGAGGAATGTGCTGAAGCTGAGATGCAATGCAGCTTCAATGCCGTCACCATCAATGCCTGTGCGCTGGAAGAACGGCGCTGTAAGCGCTCTGATCATCGCTACGACGGCAGGAATCGATGCGCCTCGGATGGCCAAATACTTGATCACGTCGACGACTACACGTATGGCGCTTCCGATCTCCACGCTTGCATCTCCCAAGTACTGAAGTAAGCAAGCCATGTACATCTTTTTCGCAACACTCTCTTGGGCGATGGCCCAAATGATGTCACCGGGCCCTACGGAAACATGAGTGCGATGCTTCGCGAGGCTCAAGCATACAAGCTTGTGGTAAGCAGCCGAGTCGCACAGTTTACGGCCGGTTGCTAGGCCGCAAAAAAGCTGTGGCCACACTGTAGGAATCTTCGCTATAGCTTCCGCAGCCTCACGCAGGCGTCCGTCTACAGTAAGCAGAAGCGCTTTGCGCTCTAGGCAAAGCAACAGTGCGTCAAACGATTCTTGATCTAGCAGCGCCCCTAGCTCGGACATATGATCAGGAGGCTCTTCTACTCCCCACGAAGGAAGAATCTGACAGTATTTGTCGATGCAGGCCCGGACACGTTGGAGGTGGTCCAGTTGATTGGCGTGATAGGCATTTGAATACTCGACAATGGATATTCGGCCGTCCTCTTCATACATGTGTCCGGACGCACGATCGTCCTCGAGCTTGCTGATCAGCCCTGCTAGCGTTCCCTCTGCTGACGATGAAATGTAGATTTCGGCAAATTGATCCAGACTGCCTTCCGCGCCGGCGGTTACGAGCTCATTGATTGCCGAGAGATCCACAACCACGGGTCCTGTCCATGCCTGGAGCCTCTCATAGCTCCGAGTACGTTCTTCTTGAGTGCCTGAACAGACGTAGAGTTTATGGCCGAAGTCTTGTGGCCAATCTGATGCAAGCACCGCGACTGGCGTTCCGATGATCCTCGCAATGGACCCCAGGGGCAGCGGGTTCTGCGCGTACGTCGAAATTGCTTGCTGAATCTGCTCCTTTCTAGCCTTAAGCATCGAGATGACCTTGCTCATGTCGAGCTGGCCATTGCTGTCTTGCGGGATAGAAATGGACGTTAGCGGGCCAGTGCCGCCCACGGATGTGTGAATCATTTCTTGCGCGCGGCCTCCGAGATGCCGGTACGCTGAATCGATGCCAACAATCTCGTAATCGTGCTTGCCACCGAACGAATCGACTACCGAGATAAATTCGGTAGCTCGCTTACCCAAGTTCTCCTTAGCAAAGTCGCTGTTAGCGCTGAAGAAGCCTTGGGCATCGCACAGTCCTGTCGGTACTATGGGGTCGATGACAACAACTCTCTTGCTGTCATCCGCCGCACGCAGTGTGATAGCACTTCCGGGTGCTACGTGTTGCGGCACCTCGGGCATGCTTTCCTTTCTCATGGCAAATATCTGCGATAGGTAAATCGCAGCCGCCTCGCCATTGTGAAGAGCATTACGGAAGAGTTGATAGAGCCGGTTGAACCCTCGTTCCCGAACGCCATGCTCAATTTCGAGGCGCGCAAGCTGGGCTTGGCTTCGCAGGGAGCCTTTTAGGTCCAGTGGTATGTCAGCCCTTAGCAATCTTCGGGCATCCCCGATCTGCTTTTGACGGAGCAAGACCACGGCGCGGAAGATCCATGCATCTGCGCGATCGCCGTGGGCTTCCAGCTGTAACAAAGACAAGACCGATAGCTGGTGCCAGTCGTTTGCATCCTGCGCAAGCTCGACGGCGAGGGACCGAATTTGCGGATCGCTCATCGCAGACTCAGGAAAGTCCTTTAGCATGGCGAGCGCTTTCTTTCGTAGGTTTGTGCGGATATAAGCTTCGAAGAGCATGGTGTGATGCTCGCTTACGTACCCGTTCGGAAGCTTACTCGCCAGCAGCCTTATCACATCGCTATGTCGGTCGAACGAAGCACAGAGCTTTGCGACCATGAGGACATTGCGCGAATCTGCGTCCGTCTCAACGCACCGCACCAGATCGTCGGTCGCTGCATCGATCCACGCAAGCTTCTCACGGGCTGCCACATGTAATGCAACCACTCGTGCCGGCACGGATTCCTGCGTGGCAAACCATTCGGCAGTCAGCTGTCCGTTTGCCTCGTCGGCTTTTCCGAGATTTGAGTTTGCTAGCCAGCGATAGGCAGTCATCAATGCCATTTGATCGGCATCATGTTCGATGGTGGCTTCGATCCTTTCAATGAGAGAAATATCGCCTCGCTGCGCTGCAAGCTCGGCCAATACGAGCTTGCCGTCATCTTCGAGCGATTCGAAATGCGCGAGTCCGAACTCGAGAGCACTATCATGGCCTTTGAGCCGTACAACGGAGTCGAGACAGATCCTTACCAGCTGCTGGTCATTCGGAAACCGCTCAGCGCCATTCATGAGTAATTCCATCGCCGTTTCGGTTTCGCCGAGCATCAGCAAGGCATATCCGAGGGATGTTGCTGCTTGAGAAGTCGACTTGTCTTGTCGCGTCCACAGCTTTTCGCCGAACGGTTTCAGTGCCTCGACTGCCTCCCTGAGTCCGCTAAGTTTCTGTTGGGGTATTACCCCTATACTGGCCAAGGCCCCGTCGCTCAGTGCGTCATTGACGCGAGCCATCAACAGTAGGGCGCGATGATCGAAGCTAGGCTGGCCCTTTGCACAAGCTTTTTGGGCTAGTCGAGCTGCCTCGACTGCATTACCGTCTACTAGCTCAAGCCAGCCGAGCGTATAGAGAACGTCCTGATTATCCCTGAACTCCGGGGGCACATCCTGACGTAACTTCAGCGCTTTGCCGTTCGCATGAGCGGCCTGGAGCCATGCGCAAAACACGCTGGAGGATGCGGCGAATCTTTGACGCAGTGCATAGGCACGCTCCAACGCTTCTTCATTTCTGCTTCGAAGAAGTGAAGCTCGCACGTGGTTTGCTGCTGCCTTGTCATCGCTAGGCGTAAGTTCGAAGGCAGTGTCGAAGTCCTTCGCAGCAAGCTGGTCCTCGTTCAGGAGCCAATAGCAATTTGCGCGTTGTATGTACCATCTTGCGCGTTGATGGATGTCCAGCGCATCCAATGTGCCGGCCATGCGGGACAGGTTTGCGAGCGCGTCGGATGCACGCCCTTCGATGAGCAGCTGTTTTATACCGTCCAGTTGGCCGTCAATGAACTTGTCTACTGAATCTGTGCGGGCGTCGGGAATCAGAGGGGGCGGGCCGTTACCTGACGTGTTAGCCGATAAGACTTGAGAAGAGAACTGCGCCAGCGCTTGGTCTAGCTTCTTGTCAAAGTCGAAGATTGCGCCGCCGGCCATTTGGGGGGCTAACTGCGACTGCAGTTCGGGGTAACGCCGGATGTATGTTTCGAGTGTGTCCCAGAAAGCCAGGGCAACGGTGAACTTGCCTTCCAATGCACGCGCATCGCTAAGTTGAGCGGCGTAGGCCACGAGCTTCACATCATTCAACGCCGTCGTAGCGATGATGAGTTGTTCGATTTGAACAGGTCCTTGATCGGCGGCCTTTACTTCGTCGTTGATGATTCGAGCACTCAACTGCCCGAATGACTTCTTCTTGCACTGGATGCCGTAGCGCTTATTCTCGCGGGTGACAAAGATGTCGACGCCGTTCTGCTTCTGGCCAGAACGTCCATTCTTGATGGCCAATAGATCATCAAAGACTACGCTGTAGATGATGTGGCAAACGTCTTCGAAATCCTCAGCAGTCCGTGGAGGCTGCACTCCGGTACTGTAGACGAGCATGTGATTTGATTTGATTGATAGTCGGCGTTGCGGCAGGCACTAATGGTAACTGCGAAGGGGTGGTGTGCCTCAGCGCTGGTCGTAACTCGCCGGCGGAGGTCGGCTAGCAAAAAAAGCCGTGGCATCGTGGCAAAGCCCTGCCATCGCCTGTGAGTCCTTATAAATCAATGGGTTAGGTGGTCACGAGATGCCACGAAATCAGTTGTGGCACGCCTCCAATTCCGTGGCTCAAAAAATAGGCAGCGCCCCCAAACCGTGGCAACCCGGCACTTGCTCTTTTCTCCGCTTTCTTTCTCTTTCTCTTTGATTTTAAAAGGAAAAAAGGAAATAAGAGGGGCAGGGCGCCGAAAGGGCAGCGTGGGAAACCAAAGGAAAGTCGTGGCAAAAACAACGAAAGTCGTGGCACCAGTTTCCTTGTAAATCAACGGGTTAGCGGAGAAACTACACGGTGCCACAGGCTTTTTCAGATTCCGCGCCACCCGGCGGCACGGTGAAGTCCGGCCGGCGATCCCTGCCCTTCGTCGGTGGCTCGCTGCCAGGAATGCGCGGTATGGCCAAAGAGAAGGCCCGCACAAGGCGGGCCGAGGGTTAGGGCGGAAAAGCGCTGCTATGGCGGCACTCGGCCATCTTCGAGCTCAGGTATGGCCTGGAGGCCCAGCCGCTCCAGGCGCGGCACGCTGATGGCCGTCATATGGGCAAGGCGCCGCCCAAACTGGCGCCTTTCCACATCATCCAGGGGCTTGCCTGCGTGCGTGGGCACGACGCCGGATTGCAGCAGCTGCTGCTTGAAGATTCTGGCCGTCTTGATGGGCAGCGCATCGAATTTCGGACGCAGGTGCGGCGCTGTCGAGATATGGTCCATGATGTGGCTCGGCCGCACGAAGAGGGCCATTTCCTTGCCGCCGTCGTCGGTCTCCACGACGCCCCAGCACCGGGGAAACTCGAATCGCCGCGCGGCCAGCTCCGACAACAAGATTTCCATGATCCAGACCCAGGGCAGCCGGGTGCCGTCAGTGTCGGCAATGTGTGCATTCATCTCGGCCAGCAAGTCATCGACGAAGCCGCCCTGGTCGGCGTCGATCTCCGCGAACTCGGCAAGCAGTGCCCACGCGGTCATGACTGCTGCGTAGTTCTCCATCATTCGCCGGGCGGTCGCATCGCTTGCCTCAGCGCGGCTGCGCTTCACGCATTCCGCGAGGAAGGCGGCATGCAGGTCGCGGATGCGCGCAGGCTCGATCGCGGCCAGAAACTGCAGCCACTCCCACACCGGGAACTGCGGCAGGCTGTGCGGGATGATGTCGCCCTGCTTAGCCACGGCCAGCGATGTACGGCAGATCTTCGATTGCAGGCTCTCCACGTCCACTTCTTCGCCGGCCAGCAGCACCGGTGCGCACATCAGGTACGGCGTTAGTGCCGCGCCCACGCGGGTGAACTCGAAACGGTAGGTGGACTGCAGCAGGCCGTCGATGTCGGAAAGCACTGCCTTCGGCAGCTTGGAAAATTCGTCCCATCCCACAGGCTGCGTGGTCCATGAGACAGACGCGCGCCGGCGGTGATCGGTCTTCAGCATCTGGCCCGACAGGACTTGGAATGCAAGGGTGGTCTGCAGGCTCTCCAAGAGCTTCGATTTGCCTGAGCCTTTCTCGGCCTGCATCTGCAGATGGGGATAGAACCCTAGGACTGTCTTGAGATGGGCGCCAAGGGCCCATACGAGCCCGATAGCGGCTGCATTGTCCCGAAAGGTCGCCTGATAAGCCGCGATGACAGTGCGGGCGTTCTGGCGCGTTCCACGCGGAAATGTCATGTTGTAGTAGAGGCATTGCTTCTGCGGCTCCATGAAGTAACAGTCGCTGCCTTCCAGCGCGGCCAGCTCACCGCCACGCCACGCCAGCCCAACGAAGTTCACCACGTCTCGCGCGCCGAGGTCTGCGGCACGCTCCAGGACGGTGACCATCCGCGAAAACTGCGCCGGCATCCAGATGTGCCCGAACTTGCCGCGCCACCATTCATGGTTATAGAGCTTGTCGTTGCCTACAACTTCACGCTGCAGCACGGCGCCGTGTCGCGGCACCTGGGCGCTGATGCCAAACACGGTTTCCGGCTGGTTGTCGGGCGTGCCGTTGATGGTGGCCAGATGGCTCTGAATACGAAGGCGGGAGAATCCAGCTACTCGAAACGAGCACAGGTCGCCCAATTCCTCTGTTCGGCGCGGCTGGCTGTCGTCGCCTTCTCCCTCCTTGTACTTCTCCACGAATTGCGTGAAGTCGTCCTTCACGCGGAAGCGCCAATAGACAGCAAAGTCATGGCTCGGCAGGAAGACGCGGCGCGTGCCTTCCATGTGCTCGCCTCCGCCGGGCATGCCGGGAATGAGCCAGGGCTCCAGGCGTTTGAGCCGCTTGGTGAGCTCATCAGCGCCATGCTGCTGCAGCACATCGTTTATGTCCTCGCCTTCCTCCCAGTCCTGCATGTCAACAAACATGGAGCCAATGTCCGCAGCGGTCAGCGCCTCGGAGAGCTTCCATGCGGCGGCAAGGCCGGGGCGCTGTCCGGTGCGTTCGTTGACGGCATCGGTGTGATCGAGGGCAATCAGCACGCGCTTGCCGCGCAAGAATGTCCAATCGATCCGGTCAACGTTGGCGGTTCCTCGGATGGCGAATGCCGCGCAGCCGTCGGGCAGGTGGCAGGACTCCACCGACAGCGCATTAATGGGGCTTTCCACGATGAATACCGTATGTGCGCGGCGCAGGCGCATTGCATCAGCCGTCCAGCCATACCCGATCTTCTCGCCCTGGCATTGCGTCTTGACGTTGCCATTGGCTGCGGGATCTGCATAGCGCAGGTCAACCGCGACGACGCGGCCAGTGCCTGACTCCCGAACAATGAAGGCGGCAGCTGGGCCGCCGTGGCCAACCTCACCAACAGGAATCTTCTGGCTCTGCCAGGTGTTCCACCCAACCGTGCCCGCCTTAATGGCGCGACGCGTTACCGTCTCGTCTATGCCGCGGCTGGCCAAGTAGGCTACAGCAGGGGCTGGATCAATTCGAACCCGATCTGCGATGTATTCCTCGGTGCTTTTCTTCGTGGGCAGCGCACGCTGCTCGGGAGCGGGCATCGGCATGCCGTACCACTCGCCGAGAAGCTTTGCGGCATCCAATGGGCCTGCGACATCCGGGAGGCAATGTCGCACCAGGTCGATGCAGGAACCGCCGGCCTCGGTAGACCAATCTTTCCATGCTCGGCCGTTGTCAAAGATGGAAAGGGAGGGACTCGAATCCGTGTGAAGCGGGCTGTGATAGTTGCCCTTGGCGCCGCTCCTGCGGAGCTCAAGGCGCTCCGCCAGGTCGTGCAGGTCGATGTCGCGCTTGAGCTGCTCAAACCACGAGCGCAGGGCAGGGTTTTGCTGTGTCTGCATGGTGTCCGCTCACAGCATGTCGTGGACGCGGCTCAGGGCCTCATCCAGTTGTTGTTTGAGGGGGCTCAGCAGGCAATGCAGGCTGTGGTGTGCCGGCGATCGGTCACTCTGCAAGTCGAGGAAGCGGAGAATGCCATCAAGCCCCGCGCTGACGCGCAGCAACGCATAGCAACTGTCCTGAGTGGTTTCCCGGATGCAGTCGCCCAATGCGCCAATCTGTTCCATCGCGACGTTGAGCTCTGTCTTCGCCCGCGTATTGGCAGGGCGCACCTGCGTCATGAGCTGAGCAATCATGCGGTGCTGGCGGCAGAGGGCGAGGTGGTGTGCCGGTTGCTGGCGTTCAAGCATGGGCCACCTCCGCTTTTGCGATAGCGGCAACAGCAACGAGCGCGGCGCCAGCGACATCGAGCGAAGCGCGGTCGCTGGGCGCCTCGATGGCTTCGCGCAGGGCAGCGCGCACGATGGCAAGAATTTCGGGGAAAGCGGTTTGCTCAGGACGAGCGAGGACATTAGGCATTGCGGCCTCCTTGTGCATGATGGAGACCCGCCGCTCATTTCGACGTGAGGGGTGGCGGGCCCGACGGCGGGGGTCGAAAACCGGCGCACAAGGTACCGGCCAGCCCGAAGGCTGCCCCGCCCGGCCCGCCATAGAAAAAGGCGTGCGAAGACGTGACGGACGTAAAAATGGCCGCTGTTGGCGGCCGTCCGCCTTGTGCAATTCGGGTTTCGACGCCCGGCCACCGTTGTCTCGGTGACGGCTGAATTCTTCATCATCTCGAAAGGGGTGTCAAGCTAGCTAGATCCTGGTCGAATGGGACGTAGACGGCGCATTCGGGACGGGTGTGCCGGCGTCGATATACGCGGCCACGCAGGCGCCAGAGCGCGCGGCCAGCTGCATGGCAATCTCCGGATCCGGTTTGCTGCTGGGCGAAAGGGTGCGCACCACTTCCACCAGGCCGACGAACGTGTGCCCGCAGGTCAAGTTCGTGCATTGGCAGTAAAGCTCGCGCGTCATCCGTGAAACCTTACGGCTCGACCGAATATGAGCCACGGCGCCGCAATGCGGGCAGTTCATCTTCATTGGGGTTCTCCAGAGGGTAGGGCGGGCCTCATGTGGTGCCCACCCCTCGATGGCTGCTTAGCAGTCGGTTTCGATGACAGTGTTCGGGCCTGCTGCGTAGAGCTCAGCGTGACCGTTGTTCGTGCTGTAGTGGCGGGAGAACGTGTGTTCGCAAGCGTGGTTCCCGCAGCGATACAGCAGTTCTTTCTTGCCATCGGCGTTGGTGACAAAGCCCTCGGGTCCGTTGAGGGTGCGGCATTTCGGGCATTTCTCGACTTGCATGTTGATCTCCATGAGAAATAGCTGTCAGGCGTTGCGGATGCCGGTGCGCAGGGCGTCTGCCCTTCTTGCAAATTCGGCCAGCTTCATCTGCTTCGTGGCCGGGGAAACGACTTTGAAGTCCGCTAGGCCATCCGGCCTCTCAGCCAGGGAAAGTATCGGATCCCGGGAAGCGTCAAACGTCGCTGCTTTGACGCTGGCGGTGATGGCGCTGTGCGCGCGTGCAAGCGCGGCATCAAGAGCTGACCGATAGCCACGCTGCTCCCACGGTGCACCGCCAGATTCGCCAGCCTGGCGTCCATACGCGTGGGCGAGTGCCTGAACTGCGTGTTGTAGCGGCGCCAGGGAGTCACCCAACGCTTCGAAAAGCCCTTCCGCATATGCAGTCGCCACGCCGCTGTAGGCAGCGGATTCAGCGCCTTTAGCAAGGCCCGCTTCGAGCTCGGCTTCTTCCAGCGCCAGCTGAACTTCAGCAATGATGGCGCGGTAGTCCTCGGCGAGCGTGTAGGCGGCGCGCTCCTTGCTTTTGAGGTCGCGGATTTGCTTCATGGAGGCGCCGGTATCACGCATCAAGGCCGCCGCGTCGTTTCTTGCGCTCAGTGCATCGGCATCGGCAGCGTCGGCTGCCTTCGTGTGCTTCTGCAGGTCGCCCCGAAGGCGGGCTACTTTGTCCCGGGCAGATTCGAAGGCAGCGCGGTTGCGCTGGTGTGTTTCCAGGGCGTCGCGGACGTTTTGGGGAGGGGTGGTTGTGTGCGTATTCATGGGAGTCCTTGCTTTACGTCCGACGAGCCGCAATGCGGGATTCCATCCATTGCCGGATCTCGCTTGAGAGCCAGGCAACGCTCTTGCCTGCCAGCGGCACGGGCTTCGGAAAGTCGCCTCGGCGCATGCCGTCATAGATGGACGATGCGGGCAAAGCGCAAACGGCCATGACTTCCGGTAGGCGCATGAACCGCTCAGGTTCCGACGCGCCAGCTCCGTGAAGGGCAAGCCCATGAGCGCTGCATGCTGTGGACGTTCCAGCGTGCGAACTAATCATCTGCATTCCTCATCAGAGGGGGTTAATGGAAGCGAGCAACGTTGCTCGGATTTGCTCGGTACTACTCGGAGCAACGACAGTGTCTAGAGAGCGGCTGTGGCCCGGCAACGGCTTAGTGTTGTGCTGTAATCCCCCACAACGAGCGAGCGGCAGCGAGCCGGTGCCGAGGCATCCCCCCACGCTGGGCCAGCTTGCGAAACCGCCACGGCATACGGCCGCCAGCGACGGCAAGGCGCCGTTATGCGATGCCTGGCAGGCGAGTGAGCGGGCGCATGGGCGTTATCCCGCCGCGCGCCGTTGAGACCCCGCCTCACCCGCCCGCTTCATTGAGTGGTTTTTATGCAGCGACGTAGGTGCCGCTCTGCCGCGCCAGCATTGGCCCGGAAGGGCGCCGCAGCGGTGCATGGATTTATGCAAATTTATGCACGTGCCGCAGTGGTTGCCCTGCAGGATGCGAAGGGGGCTCCATAGGGTGTTCGCCTATGACCTTTCCTCCGACTTGCTCCACCAGGACGGCTTGCGTTGCCCTGCGCCAAACGCTTGCCGTAGGCAGCGTGGCGCCAGGTGGTGCATGGGAAAGCAACTCGGTAACGGTGTCGCGTAGCACGTCCCCCAGGTTATAGGGGCCGGGGGCCTCCTCCCAACGGTCGAGATACTTCCGGAGCGTGGTCGTAATCGTCGAGGCGTCAATACCGTCCGCCCCGCGTTGCATGGGGCCTGTCAGTGCTAGGTGAAGGGAGTCCTGAACGTGCTGCAGGAATGATTGGGCTTCTTCCCGGTGGAGGCCGCCCAGCGCGACGACTTGGCGGAAGAGCTCTCCATAAGGCATGCACGCGCCGTGCGCGGCGCTCGCTTCGACGCGGGAAACATAATGGGCAGCAGCACGCTCGCCCACGTTATGGCTGTTCTGGGTGCTCACTGATTGCCTCCCGCTTGATAGCTGACCGGATCGGCAATCCACTTATGGATTGAGGCGAAGTCATACAGGGCGCAGCGGCCTGTCAGATGAAGGGGAGCAGGAGCCTTGCCGGCGTTGACCAACTGCCGCCAGGTCTCGCGGCAGACACCCACGAAGGGTGCAATGTCGCTCCACCGGCCGCGGCCAGTGTGCGGGAGAGTTTGGAGTCGAGTGTTACCGCCATTCTTTGCGCCCCGCGCCTCTGCTTGCGGCTTCTTGTTTTGGGCAACTCTAGCCATCTATAGCCTCACATAGCCCTATATGGGCGATTGGTTTGTGATGGCTGAAGCCTATGAAACTGTGGCGGGCGAAACCAAATCGAAACCCCGTTGGCTCATGCCGCAAGGGGTTTCCATGCCGTTGTGCAACGCCGCCTTCAAGTTGCGCAACGGTGAGTTAGCGATTTCGAAGGGGCCAGATGTTGGAGATCGGGGGCGCCTTCGCTGACTCCTGAGTTCTCGCCTGACTCAAGAGGAAGCTGATGCGTTGTCCTGTAACGCCATGCTTCCTACCTATCTCGGCCATCGTCATGCCTGAGCGATGAAGTTGCAACAATTCAGCTAGCTCTTCATCGCTCCATCGCCGTCGTTCGCGCGATCGCTCATCCGAACCATCACAGGATTCGTCGCATTCTTCGGCTTCATCTGCGAAAGCTGTGCTTTGGAGTTGCTCGTGCAAGCGGGATACCTTGGCGCTTACCTCCTGAAGTGCGCGCGTGAGTGCGGCGAGCTCTCGCTGTACAGCCTGCAGTTCTCGCAGTGGCGAACCGTGCGGGCCTCTGTGTGGCGAGAGTGCGGGAGCATTGTCGCGGCGTAGGAATGTGGGGGCGTCTCGCTCATCCTCGAAGCTATCCGGTTCGACCGCCACCCCGTTGTCAACCACGAAACGCCAGAATTCGTCTCGATCCCATCGCAGCCGGCTATCTACCTCTAAGAGCTCCGTGTTGGCGTGGTCGACCCACAGGTAATCATGCTGCATTACTGCTTCAAGTATTCGCCGAGTGTTGACTTGTTCGTTGAGCTCGTTCGGGCTCAGTTCGGCCAAGCCGAAGGCATACGGGTCCGAATTGCATTTCTCCGTGTCGTATGTCCGCAGCGTTTCGTGTGCGCGCCTGGCAAGCAACCATTTCGCCGTGTGGTGTTGCGGCACGCGTTCTAGGCCAGCCAGAAAGCAAACGGCGCTGCCAATGTCGAGGTATCCGTGGGTCGGCTTTTCGTATTCGTCTCGAAGGCTCATGGTGAAAAATTTGGGCTAGTCTGGATCAGGCCGCGTGCTGAGCGAAGTTATGAGCGGGCGGTTCCATCGTTTCGTCTGCCTTCGACATGTTGGCATGCTGGTCGATGAAGTCCGCCCACCATTGCATTACCCGTCTCCGCTCAGGCATGTACTTCGCATGGTTGTAGGCCGCGATGGTTTGGTTCGTTTCCTTGTGGGAGAGCTGCGCTTCAATGACGCGGGGATCGAATTGGCCAGACTCATTGAGCAACGTAGACGCGAGCCCGCGCAATCCGTGTACTGTCTGTTGGCCTTTGAAGCCGATGGAGTGGAAAACCTTGTTCATGGCCTCGCCAGTAACAGGCTTGAGGACACTCACTGCGCCGGGGAAGAGCAGGGCGTAGTGACCGGTGTATTGCTTCAAATCTTCCAGTAGCGCGATGGTCTGGCGGGCTAGTGGCACGATGTGCGGAGTGCCAGAGAGCTTGTGCCAGATTCTTCCCTTCATCCGGCCGGATGGTACGTGCCATTCGGCCTTCTCAAGATCGAATTCGGCCCACTCTGCATAGCGAAGTTCGCCGCCTCGGATGAAGGTTAGGACTGCCAGCTTGACCGCTGCAATGGTCTCCGGCCGCCCGGTATAGCGGTCGATGCGCTGTAGCAGGTCCGGAAGCTGGCTATCCGTCACGTGCGGATAGTGCTTGACAGGCGGACGTGGCTTGAGCTGCGCGACCATTCCTGCTGACGCGTCAATGGTGGCCCGGCCAGTGCCAATCGCGTACTGAAATATCTGACCGGCGGTCACCAGAGCTCGCCGTGGCATCTCATAGGCGCCGCGGGCTTCGATCTTTCGGGCGACAGCCAGGAGAAAGGCCGGCGTGATTGACGCGATGGGGTGTTGTCCCAGATCTGGGTAAAGGTCGCGCTCCAGCAGCTGTTTTGTCTTTTGGGCGTACGTGGCGCTCCACGTGTCATGCCTGTGCTTAAGCCATTCTTCGGCAACCGCGCGAAACGTATTGCGTGCCGCTTCGGTAACGGTCGCCCGCGCCAGGTCTCGCGCCAAGGCCGGATCAGTGCCCGCGGCTAGCTGCGCTCGCGCCTCTTCGCGTCGCTCGCGGGCAGCGCTTAATCCCACGGCGGGGTAGTCGCCGAAGGTGAGAAGGTTTTCGGATTTTGTGCCGGGGCGCTGGTACTTCATGCGCCACTTTTTGGCCCCGCTCGGGAGGACTTCCAGATAGAGCCCGCCGCCGTCACGAAGTCGGTTCCCGCCGGCAGCGCTGTACTTCGCCTGACGGCATTGCAGGTCGGAGAGAGGGAGGATTCTCTTGGGCATAGTCTTGTATCGGGTGCGTACCCTGAAAACTATACCCCCATACCCGATTGGCTACCCCAAAAAGTGATGGTTGATGCTGGGCAACCTTGGGCAAAGATGGGAACAAAAAACCCCGGAAGCCTTGCGGCGCCGGGGTTTCTAGGCAACGTTAGGTGTTGCTGGCCGATGTACTGGTGGGTGGTACAGGGATTGAACCTGTGACCCCTGCCGTGTGAAGGCAGTGCTCTACCGCTGAGCTAACCACCCCTTACTGCGCCGTCGTTGCCGTCGTGCAGCGGAGAAATGAGATTATGCAGAGGTTCTTGTATCTTGTAAAGCCCTTTTTTGATTTTTGTCAGGCGGCCAGGCTTCCGGGTTCTGCCGCGGGGGCTTCCTGCCACACCGTCTTGCCGCCGCTGGCCTTGTCCAGGCCCTTGAGCAGGGCGAGATGGGCCTGCTGCTCTTCGTCCGTGGCGCGCAGCACGGGCAGGGCCAGGCGCGACAGGTCGGCCGCGGCAACCGCGCCGCCGTGGCCTGCGGTGCTGTCGTGCATGTCGATCACCAGCGAATCCTGGCCGCGCGTCATGGCCAGGTAGACCTCGGCCAGCAGCTCGGCATCCAGCAGGGCGCCGTGCAGCGTGCGGTGGGCGTTGCTGATGCCCAGGCGGTCGCACAGGGCGTCGAGCGAGTTGCGCTTGCCGGGGAACATCTGGCGGGCTTCGCGCAGGGTGTCGATCACATTGCCGGCATGCTGGCGGAACGGCGGCAGGCCCAGCAGCTGGAATTCCATGTCGAGGAAGCCCAGGTCGAACGGCGCGTTGTGGATGATCAGCTCGGCATCCTGGATGAACTCGCGGATGTCGTTGACGACTTCGGCAAAGCGGGGCTTGTCGGCCAGGAACTCGACCGTGATGCCGTGCACGGCGATCGCGCCCTCGTCGATATCGCGTTCCGGGTTGACGTAGAAGTGCAGGTGGCGCCCCGTCAGGCGGCGGTTCATCAGCTCGACGCAGCCGATTTCGATCAGGCGGTCGCCGGTGGCGGCACTCAGGCCGGTGGTTTCGGTGTCGAGAACGATTTGTCGCATGGCGGGCATTCTAGCGGAGCGGCGCGGGCGCCCCGCGGTTTCTTGTTAGCGAGAGGGATCAGCGGCCGATCGATTCGACGCCGCGGTTGGCCAGCGCGTCGGCGCGCTCATTGCCGGGGTGGCCGTTGTGGCCGCGCACCCAGTGCCAGGAGATCTGGTGCGGCTGCGCCAGGGTGTCCAGTTCCTGCCACAGGTCGGCGTTCTTGACAGGCTTCTTGTCGGCGGTCTTCCACCCGCGGGCCTTCCAGCCGGGCAGCCATTCGCTGATGCCCTTCTGGACATACTGCGAGTCGGTATAGACACGCACGACGCAGGGACGCTTGAGCGCGCGCAATGCTTCGATCACGGCGGTCATTTCCATGCGGTTGTTGGTAGTGTTGGGCTCGCCGCCGAACATTTCTTTCTCGCTGGTGCCGGCGACGAGCACCGCGCCCCAGCCGCCGCGGCCGGGATTGCCCTTGCAGGCGCCGTCGGAGTAGATCGTGACTTCTTGCATGTGATTCCATGGTGGCCACCCGCCGGGCGGGTGGCGCATTGAAGGGGGCAGGAGAAGGGCGCTGGACCGCGTCAGCGCTCTTCGCCGGGGGTCTTGCCGTGGGTGCCGGTAGGCGTGGCCACGGGCGATGACACCGGAGCCAGCGCCGGCTTGCTCTTCCAGGCCGGGCCGACCAGGCGGATATTGCGCACGCGCTTGATCGCCGAGATCATATAGACCGCGCCGAAGATCGGCCACCAGCGGTCACCGGCCTTTTCCATGAAGGCGGCGCGCTGCAGCCAGCGGTCGGTGCGGTAGGGCGGGCAGTAGCAGCCGAAGCGGCCGCGGATGATATCGAAGCCCAACAGCTTGAGCCAGTCCTTGATGCGCACGAAGCCGATCTGCTGCGCGTCCGTCGGCAGGAAGGGCGTGGCGCCGAGCCGGTTCATGCCCTGGCGCGCGCCCCACAGGCTCATCGGGTTGAAGCAGGTGACCACCACGCGCCCCTCGGGCATCAGCACCCGCGAGACCTCGCGCAGCACTTCGTGCGGGTCTTCGGCGAATTCCAGGATGTGGGGCAGGGTGACCAGGTCGATGCTCTGGGTGTCGAACGGCAGCTCGTCGAAGCGGCACAGCAGCTGGCGCGCGTCGGGATGTGCGGCGCGCGGCCCGTGCGGTCCGCTGGAAGGGTCCAGCGCCAGCGCCGAGAACGGCATCCGGTTCTCGCGCAGGGTGTCGATAAAGGGCAGGCCCAACTGGACGGCGTGGTAGCCGAAGATGTCGGTCACGATCCGGTCGTACTGCTGCGCCTCCCAGCGCAGCATGTACTCACCGGGCGGCGAGGCCAGCCAGTCTTCCCAGCTTACAATCGGATGATTGGGACGATTGGACATAGGAGCATGCGCATGTTGAAGGTTGAGCCGATCCCGGCGTTCCAGGATAACTATATCTGGGCCATCCACGACGGTCATAGCGCCGCCGTGGTCGATCCCGGCGAGGCCGCGCCGGTGGAGCGCTTCCTGGCGCAAAGCGGTCTGGCTCTGGGCGCTATTGTAATCACCCATCACCACGGCGATCACCAGGGCGGGGTAGCCGAGTTGCTGGCGGCGCACCCGCGCACCTCGTCGGGCGCGCCGATGCCGGTGCTGGGGCCCGCCGGCGAACGCATTGGCGGGCGCACCCGGGCCCTGCGCGAAGGCGATGTCGTGACGCTGGAGACGCCGGCGCTGACGCTGCGCGTGCTGGACGTGCCCGGGCACACCGCCGGCCATATCGCCTATGTGGGCGACCTGGGCGAAGCCGGCCCGGCGGTCTTCTGTGGCGATACGCTGTTTGCCAGTGGCTGCGGGCGTCTGTTCGAAGGCACGCCGGCACAGATGCTGGACTCGCTCGACAAGCTGGCGGCACTGCCGGGCGATACCCGCGTCTATTGCGCGCACGAATATACGCGCAGCAATGTGCGCTTTGCACGGGCGGTGGAACCGGCCAATGCCGCGCTGGCGGCATGGGAGCAGCGGGTCGACGCGCTGCGCGCGGCGGACCAGCCGACGCTGCCGACCACCATCGCTCATGAGCGCGAGGTCAATCCCTTCCTGCGCTCGCGCGAGCCCGCGGTGCGCGCGGCGGTGGCGGCGCAGGGCGGGGCCGCCACGGGCGATGCGCAGGCCTTCGGTGCGCTGCGCGGCTGGAAGGACAATTTCCGCTGAACCCTGCCGGGCCTTGCGCCGCAAGGCTTTCCGGCTGCCCGGCGGATACTGGCCATATGGAAAATCTGATTGACGCGATACGCGGTTTTTTTTAGCATCACGCATCCTTTTGGCGTCACGATTCGAGAACTTAATGAAAATTGGTCGATTACTGGCGGTGGTCGCGTGCGCCGCGCTGCTTGCAGCGTGCGCCAGCACCCCAACGCCGCCTGATGGCGCCAACGGCGCCGCGACCGCCCAGACCGCCAAGCGCCAGGACCCGCTCAACTCGCTCATCGACAAATCGGCGCTTTCTTCCGCATCCACGATCAATGTCGACCAGGGTGGCCTGGACTGGCTGCGCGGCCCGTCCAACGACATCTGGGATCGCATCCGGCGCGGCTTTGCCATGCAGGACCTGGAGGGCACGCTGGTCGATGACCGCACCCAGTGGTATGCGCAGCGGCCGGAATACATGGAACGGATGGTCGGGCGCTCAAGCCGCTACCTGTACCACATCGTAGAAGAGCTGGAACGGCGCAAGATGCCGACCGAGCTGGCGCTGCTGCCGTTCGTCGAGAGCGCGTTCAACCCGCAGGCGCAGTCCACCGCCAAGGCGGCGGGCATGTGGCAGTTCATCCCGAGTACCGGCAAGTCGTACAACCTGAAGCAGAACATGTTCCGTGACGAGCGCCGCGACGTGCTGGCCTCGACCGACGCCGCGCTGGACTACCTGGCGCGGCTCTACGATATGTTCGGCGACTGGCACCTGGCGCTGGCGGCTTACAACTGGGGCGAGGGCGCGGTGTCGCGCGCGATCGCACGCAACCAGGCGCGCGGGCTGCCGACCGACTACGCCAGCCTGCCCATGCCCAACGAGACGCGCTACTACGTGCCGAAGCTGCAGGCGGTCAAGAACATCATCGCCAACCCGGCTGCGTATGGCGTCAAGCTGCCCGAGATCCCGGACCACCCGTACTTTGTCACGGTGACCACCTCGCGCGATATCGACGTGAACCTGGCGGCCAAGCTGGCGGACATGTCGGTAGAGGAATTCAAGGCGCTCAATCCGTCGTTCAACCGGCCGGTGATCCTGGGCGCGTCCAACCCGCAGATCCTGCTGCCGTTCGATAACGCCGAGCGCTTCCAGTACAACCTGAACACCTACCGCGGCGGGTTGTCGAGCTGGTCGGCGGTGACGGTGGACAGCCGCGAGCGTATCGAAGCGCTGGCGGCACGGCTGAACGTCGACGCCGATACGCTGCGCGAGATCAACAGCATCCCGAAAGGCATGCGCCTGAAGGCCGGCTCGACCGTGATGATCCCGCGCTCGGGCCGCCACGACCAGGATATCAGCGCGACCCTGGCCGACAGTGCCATGCTGGCGATGGAGCCTGATTTGCCGGATGCGCGCCGCGTGGTGGTGCGTGCCGGGCGGCGCGACACCGTGGCCTCGGTGGCGCGGCGCTATGGCGTCTCGGCGGGGCAGGTGCAATCGTGGAACAAGCTCTCCGGCACCAAGTTGGTCGCCGGGCAGAGCCTGGTGCTGATGGTGCCGGTGCGCGGCGCCGGCGCGGTGCGGGCGGCGCGGGCCGAACAGGCCGACCGTGCCGAGCGCGCCGACCGTGCAGAGCGTTCCGAGCGAAGCAGCAAGGGCGGCATCGTGCGGGTCTCGGCCAAGGGCAAGGCGGGCAAGGCGGAGCCGCGCAAGCGCGTCACCGTCGAGGCGGCCTCGCGGCGCACGGCAGTCAAGGCGACGCCGGCGCGCGTGGTGCGCGAGTCCAAGCCGGGGCCGAACGTCAAGGCGTCGGCCAAGGCCGGCGCCAAGGGGGCCAAGGCCCGCTGACGAATGCGGGCGCCGGCTGGTCCGCCGCATGGCGCAAGAAGGGGCGATGCCGTCGGCACGCCCCTTTTTTCATGTGCCGGCCCCCGGGGCCCGCGCGCCCCTCTCCGAATCTGTGTCCACGCGCACCCGCGCCGGTGGCAAACTACGGTCATCATCACAATGACCGCAGACGCGGAGGAGACAGACATGACGGCAAGCCATGCCGTGCATGCCCGTTCGCTGGCCGACCCCGAGGGGTTCTGGGCCGAACAGGCGGCGCGCATCGACTGGGAAACCCCGTTCGGCCAGGTGCTCGACAACAGCCGCGCGCCCTTTACGCGCTGGTTCGTCGGCGGGCGCACCAACCTGTGCCACAACGCGGTCGACCGCCACCTGGCGGCCCGCGCCAGCCAGCCGGCGCTGCACTGGGTCTCGACCGAGACCGACCAGGCCCGCACCTTTACCTACGCCGAGCTGCACGACGAAGTCAGCCGCATGGCCGCGATCCTGCAGGGCCTGGACGTGCAGAAGGGCGACCGCGTGCTGATCTACATGCCGATGATCCCGGAAGCCGCCTTTGCCATGCTGGCCTGCGCGCGCATCGGCGCGATCCATTCGGTGGTGTTCGGCGGCTTTGCCTCGGTCAGCCTGGCCGCGCGCATCGAGGATGCCCGGCCGCGCGTGGTGGTCAGTGCCGACGCCGGCTCGCGTGCCGGCAAGGTGGTGCCCTACAAGCCGCTGCTGGACGAGGCCATCCGGCTCTCGTCGCACCAGCCCGGGAAGGTGCTGCTGGTGGACCGGCAACTGGCGCAAATGCCCCGTACCGAGGGCCGCGATGAGGACTACGCCGCCTGGCGCGAACGCGTGGCCGGCGTGCAGGTGCCGTGCGTGTGGCTGGAATCGAGCGAGCCGTCGTACGTGCTATACACCTCCGGCACCACCGGCAAGCCCAAGGGCGTGCAGCGCGATACCGGCGGCTACGCGGTGGCGCTGGCCACCTCGATGGAATACATCTTCTGCGGCAAGCCCGGCGACACCATGTTCACCGCGTCGGACATCGGCTGGGTGGTGGGGCACAGCTATATCGTCTACGGCCCGCTGCTGGCCGGCATGGCCACGCTGATGTATGAAGGCACGCCGATCCGCCCCGACGGTGGCATCCTGTGGCGGCTGGTGGAGCAATACAAGGTCAACCTGATGTTCAGCGCGCCGACCGCGATCCGCGTGCTGAAGAAGCAGGACCCGGCCTGGCTGACCCGCTACGACCTGTCCAGCCTGCGCCTGCTGTTCCTGGCCGGCGAGCCGCTGGACGAGCCCACCGCGCGCTGGATCCAGGACGGCCTGGGCAAGCCCGTGGTCGACAACTACTGGCAGACCGAATCCGGCTGGCCGATCCTCGCGATCCAGCGCGGCATCGAGGCGCTGCCGCCCAAGCTGGGCTCGCCCGGCGTGCCCGCCTACGGCTATGACCTGAAGATCGTCGACGAGAACACCGGCGCTGAATGCCCGCCGGGGCAGAAGGGTGTGGTCGCCATCGACGGCCCGCTGCCGCCGGGATGCATGAGCACGGTCTGGGGCGACGACGACCGCTTCGTGCGCACCTACTGGCAGGCGGTGCCGAACCGGCTGTGCTATTCGACCTTCGACTGGGGCGTGCGCGACGCCGACGGCTATGTTTTTATCCTGGGCCGCACCGACGACGTGATCAACGTTGCCGGCCACCGGCTGGGCACCCGCGAGATCGAGGAAAGCCTGTCGTCCAACGCTGCCGTGGCCGAGGTGGCGGTGGTGGGCGTGCAGGACGCGCTCAAGGGGCAGGTGGCGATGGCCTTCTGCATCGCCCGCGATCCGGCGCGCACGGCCACGGCCGAAGCGCGGCTGGCATTGGAGGGCGAGTTGATGAAGACGGTGGAGCAGCAACTGGGTGCCGTGGCGCGGCCGGCGCGCGTATTCTTTGTCAATGCGCTGCCCAAGACCCGCTCCGGCAAGTTGCTGCGGCGCGCCATGCAGGCGGTGGCCGAAGGGCGCGATCCGGGCGACCTGACCACGATCGAGGACCCGGGTGCGCTGGAACAGTTGCAGGCAGCGCTGAAAGGCTAGATGGCGGGCTGAGGGCGTGGGATGCGGGTGCCGTGCGGGGCACTCCGCATCCCGCCCTTGCCATCGGCCGTGATGCAGTCTAATATTTGAAGTATAAAATATTTAGACATCATCTAGATGGCGGTGTGATCCTGGGCAAGGTGCCCGGCGCAGCCGGCAGGAGGCGACAGATGCGAGTGCTTTGTATTGGTGGTGGCCCGGCAGGCCTGTACTTCGGGCTGCTGATGAAGCTGCAGGATCCGGCCAACGAGGTCATCGTGGTCGAGCGCAACCGGCCCTACGACACCTTCGGCTGGGGCGTGGTGTTCTCTGACGCCACCATGGACAACCTGAAGCAAGCCGACCCGGTCAGCGCGGCCGAGATCAACGCGGCCTTCAACCACTGGGACGATATCGACATCCATATCGGCGGGCGCACCATCCGCTCCGGCGGCCATGGCTTTATCGGCATCGGCCGCAAGCGCCTGCTCAATATCCTGCAGGCACGCTGCGAGGCGCTGGGCGTGAAGCTGGTGTTCGAGACCGATGTTTCCGACGACCAGGCGCTGGCGATGCAATACCAGGCCGACCTGGTGATCGCCTCGGACGGCCTGAACAGCCGTATCCGCACCCGCTACGCCGACACCTTCCAGCCTGACATCGACACGCGCCAGTGCCGCTTTGTCTGGATGGGCACGCACAAGCTGTTCGACGCCTTCACCTTTGCCTTCGAGAAGACCGAGCACGGCTGGTTCCAGGCGCACGCCTACCGCTTTGACGACACCACCTCGACCTTTATCGTCGAGGCCCCGGAGTCGGTCTGGCGCGCCGCGGGCATCGAGCAGATGAGCCAGGAAGAGGGCGTGGCCTACTGCGAGCGCCTGTTCGCGCGCTACCTCGACGGCAACAAGCTGATCACCAATGCGGCGCACCTGCGCGGCTCGGCGATCTGGATCCGCTTCCCGCGCGTGATCTGCCGCCAATGGGTGCATTGGAACACCTTGCCCGACGGCCGCCGCGTGCCGGTGGTGCTGATGGGCGATGCCGCGCACACCGCGCACTTCTCGATCGGTTCGGGAACCAAGCTGGCGTTGGAAGATGCGATTGACCTGGCCGAGGAAATCCGTGGCAGGGGTCATGACGGCCTGCCCGATGCACTGTCGCGCTACGAAGCCACGCGCGGCGTGGAAGTGCTGAAGATCCAGAACGCGGCGCGCAACTCGACCGAATGGTTCGAGAACGTCGAGCGTTACGCGGGCAGCCTGCCGCCGGAGCAGTTCGCCTATTCCCTGCTGACCCGCTCGCAGCGCATCTCGCATGAGAATCTGCGCGTGCGCGATGCGGACTACGTGGCGCAGTTCGAGCACTGGCTGGCGCGGCAGGCCGGCGTGCAACCGGAAAGCCTGCAACTGCGTGAGCACCAGCCGCTGCCGCCGATGTTCACGCCGTTCCGCGTGCGCGGCGTCACGCTGAAGAATCGCGTGGTGGTGTCGCCGATGGCGATGTACTCATGCACCGACGGCGTGCCCGGCGACTTCCACCTGGTCCACCTGGGTTCGCGCGCGCTGGGCGGCGCCGGCATGGTGGTGGCGGAGATGACCTGCGTGTCGCCCGATGCGCGCATCACGCCGGGATGCCCGGGTTTGTGGAACGACGCGCAGCGCGACGCCTGGCGCCGCATCGTCGACTTCGTGCATGCCAACAGCGATGCGCGCATCGCCATGCAGATCGGCCACTCGGGCCGCAAGGGTTCGACCCAGCTCGGCTGGGAGGCAATGGACCATCCGCTGTCGGAAGGCAACTGGCCGGTGATCTCGGCCTCGCCGCTGCCCTACCTGCCGGGCGAGTCGCAGACCCCGCGCGAGATGACGCGCGCAGACATGGACCGTGTGCGCGATGACTTCGTCGCCAGCGCGCGCCGCGCCGCCGAGGCCGGCTTCGACTGGCTGGAACTGCATTGCGCGCATGGCTACCTGCTGTCGAGCTTTATCTCGCCGCTGACCAATACGCGGGAAGATGAATACGGCGGTTCGCTGGCCGCACGGCTGCGCTACCCGCTGGAGGTGTTTGCCGCGGTGCGTGAAGTGTGGCCGGAACACAAGCCGATGTCGGTGCGCATCTCGGCGCACGACTGGGTCGAAGGCGGCATCACCCCCGACGATGCGATCGAGATCGCACGCGCCTTCAAGGCCGCCGGTGCCGACATGATCGACTGCTCGTCGGGCCAGGTCAGCCCGGACCAGGCTCCGGTCTACGGCCGCATGTACCAGACCCCGTTTGCCGACCGCATCCGCAACGAGGCCGGCATCGCCACCATTGCCGTGGGCGCGATCTTCGAGGCCGACCATGTCGACTCGATCATCGCCGCGGGCCGTGCCGACCTGTGCGCGATCGCGCGGCCGCACCTGGCCAACCCGGCCTGGACGCTGCAGGAAGCGGCGCGCATCGGCTACCGCGATATCACCTGGCCCAAGCAGTACCAGGCCGGCAAGCGGCAACTTGAAACCAACCTGGAACGTGCCGCGGCGCAGGAGAGGCAGGGATGACGGGCAGCACGGGTTCATTGTCAGGGCGCCACGCGCTGGTCACCGGCGGCGGGCGCGGCATCGGCGCGGCAATCGCGCGCCGGCTGCTGGCCGACGGCGCCAGCGTGACGCTGCTGGGCCGCGATGCCGGCGCGTTGCAGGCGACTGTACAAGCGCTGCGTGAGGTCGCCCCCGCAGGCCCCGTAGTCTCCTTTGTCACGGCCGATATTGCCGATGCCGACAGCGTGGCACGCGCCTTCGCCGCCGCCGCGGAACAGTCCGGCCCGGTGTCGATGCTGGTCAACAATGCCGGCCAGGCGCACAGCGCACCGTTCCTGAAGACCGATGCCGCGCTGTGGCAGCGCATGCTGGACGTGAACCTGACCGGCACCTTCCTGTGCACGCAGGCGGCGCTGCCGGCGATGCTCGACGCGGGCTGGGGCCGTATCGTCAATGTGGCGAGCACGGCCGGCCTGATCGGCTATGGCTATGTCAGTGCCTATTGCGCGGCCAAGCATGGGGTGATCGGCCTGACGCGCGCGCTGGCGCTGGAAACCGCGGCCAAGGGCGTGACCGTCAACGCGGTCTGCCCGGGCTATACCGAAACCGACATCGTGCGCGACGCGGTGGCCAACATCGTCGGCAAGACCGGCCGCACTGAAACCGAGGCCCGCGCTGAACTGGCCGCGCGCAATCCGCAGCGCCGCCTGGTGCAGCCCGAGGAAGTGGCCGACGCCGTGGCCTGGCTGTGCCAGCCGTCCGCCGCGGCGATCACCGGCCAGGCAATCCCGGTGGCCGGCGGCGAGGTGATGGCCGGCTGACAACGACAGAACAAGGACCTGAGAGAGAACCCATGACAGAGATCGCACTCGACATGCGCCACCACAAGCGCAGCTTTGCCGGCTACCAGCCGGAGCACTTCCTGTGGTCGGTGTCCGGCGACGGCAAGGTCGGCACCGTGACGCTGAACCGGCCGGAGCGCAAGAACCCGCTGACTTTCGATTCCTACGCCGAGCTGCGCGATCTGTTCCGCGGCCTGTGCTATGCCAGCGACATCAAGGCGGTGGTGGTGACGGGCGCGGGCGGCAACTACTGCTCGGGCGGCGACGTGCACGAGATCATTGGGCCTCTCACGCGCATGACCATGCCTGAGCTGCTCGACTTCACGCGCATGACCGGCGACCTGGTCAAGGCCATGCGCGCCTGCCCGCAGCCGGTGGTGAGCGCGGTCGACGGCATCTGCGCCGGCGCCGGCGCGATGATGGCGCTGGCCTCCGACATGCGCCTGGGCACGGCGCAGGCCAAGACCGCGTTCCTGTTCACGCGCGTCGGCCTGGCCGGCGCCGACATGGGCGCGTGCACGCTGCTGCCGCGCGTGATCGGGCAGGGGCGTGCCAGCGAGCTGCTCTACACCGGCCGCTCGATGAGCGCGGACGAGGGCCTGCAGTGGGGCTTCTTCAATGCGCTGCATCCGTCCGAATCGGTGCTGGCCCAGGCGCAGACGCTGGCCGCGCAACTGGCCGCCGGCCCGACCTTTGCGCATGGTGTGACCAAGAAGCTGCTGCACCAGGAATGGAACATGGGGCTGGACGAGGCCATCGAGGCCGAGGCCGAAGCCCAGGCCATCTGCATGCAGACGCGCGACTTCCGCCGCGCCTACGAGGCCTTCGTCGCCAAGACCAAGCCGGTGTTCGAAGGGGACTGAAGCGCCATGTCCGACAAGACCTATCTCGACCTGCCGCTGTTCGACGATGCGCACCGCACACTGGAGCGCGAACTGGACGCCTGGTGCGCGCAACACCTCCATGTCGACCACAGCGATACCGACGCCGCCTGCCGCGCGCTGGTGCGCCAGCTGGGCGAGGCCGGCTGGCTGCGCTACTGCGTGCCGGCCGCGCACGGCGGCGCGCTGCCGGCGCTGGATTCGCGCTCGCTGTGCCTGCTGCGCGAGACCCTGGCGCGCCATGACGGCCTGGCCGATTTTGCCTTTGCCATGCAGGGGCTGGGCTCGGGCGCGATCTCGCTGGCCGGCAGCGATGCGCTGCGTGCGCATTACCTGCCGCGCGTGGCCCGCGGCGAGGCGATTGCCGCGTTTGCGCTGTCCGAGCCAGAGGCCGGTTCCGATGTGGCCGCCATGCAGTGCAGCGCACGGCTGTCGGACGACGGCAGCCACTATGTGATCGATGGCGCCAAGACCTGGATTTCCAACGGCGGCATTGCCGACTTCTACTGCGTGTTCGTGCGCACCGGCGAGGCGCCGGGCGCGCGCGGCATCTCCGCCTTTGTGGTGGACGCCGATACGCCGGGCCTGACCATCGCCGAGCGCATCGACGTGATGGCGCCGCACCCGCTCGCCACGCTGCGTTTCGACGACTGCCGCGTGCCCGTGGGCAACCGGCTGGGCGAGGCGGGGCAGGGCTTCAAGGTGGCGATGATGACGCTCGACATCTTCCGTGCCTCGGTCGCGGCGGCTGCGCTGGGCTTTGGCCGCGCCGCGCTTGACGATGCTCTGGCGCGCGCCTGCGCGCGCCCGATGTTCGGCGGCGTGCTGGCCGACCTGCAGCTGACCCAGGCCGCCATCGGCGACATGGCCACCGCGATCGACGCCGCGGCGCTGCTGACCTACCGCGCGGCCTGGCTGCGCGATGTCAAGGGCCAGCGCACCACGCGCGAGGCGGCCATGGCCAAGATGGTGGCGACCGAGAACGCACAGCAGGTGATCGACCGTGCGGTGCAGATGTTCGGCGGCCTGGGCGTCAAGGTCGGCACGCGGGTGGAAAGCCTGTACCGCGAGATCCGCTCGCTGCGCATCTATGAAGGCGCCACCGAAGTGCAGAAGCTGATCATTGCGCGCGAGACGCTGGCCGGGCGCAAAGCCTGACGCCCCCGCGTGCCACCCACGAACTGCCGTACCGATACAGAGCAGACAGGAGACAAGCCATGGCGACCACAGCCCACCTCGACACCTTCGCGCGCGACCGCCTGCCGCCGCCCGATATGTGGCCGGTGTTCCGCTTCAATGACGATACCGACTACCCTGAGCGGATGAATGCCGCGGTGGAGCTGGTAGACCGCCACGTGCGCGAAGGCCGCGGCGAGCGCATCGCCATCCGCCATCGCTGCGACGGACAGATCGAGACGGTCACGTATGCGCAGCTGGCGGCGCTGGTGAACCGCATCGCCCATGTGCTGGTCGAGGACATGCAGCTGGTGCCCGGCAATCGCGTGCTGCTGCGCGGGCCCAACAACCTGATGATGGCCGCCAGCTGGCTGGCCACGCTCAAGGCGGGCCTGGTCGCGGTGCCGAC
Source organism: Cupriavidus sp. FW305-26 (assembly GCF_058787975.1). Lineage (NCBI taxonomy): Bacteria > Pseudomonadati > Pseudomonadota > Betaproteobacteria > Burkholderiales > Burkholderiaceae > Cupriavidus > Cupriavidus sp. FW305-26. The sequence goes on along the minus strand of NZ_JBYTAH010000058.1, from coordinate 23,832 downwards.
CATGCCGCTGCTGCGCGCCAAGGAACTGAAGCAGATCATCGACAAGGCCCAGGTCGGCGCCGCGCTGTGCGATGCGCGGCTGCGCGAGGAACTCGATGCCAACCAGCAGGCGGGCGGCGAATTCCACTGCCCGAGCCTGGCGCGCACGCTGTACTTCAACGGTGAAGGCGAGGGTTCGCTGGAGGCGGCGATGGCGGGCAAGCCGGATGCCTTCGAGGCCTGCGACACCGCCAGCGACGACGTCTGCCTGATCGCCTTTACCAGCGGCACCACCGGCCAGCCCAAGGGCACCATGCACTTCCATCGCGACGTGCTGGCCATGTGTGACCTGTTCCCGCGCCACGTGCTGCGCCCGCAGCCCGACGACGTGTTCTGCGGCACACCGCCGATCGCGTTCACCTTCGGGCTGGGCGGCATGCTGTGTTTCCCGCTGCGCATCGGCGCCAGCGCCGTGCTGGCCGAGAAGCTGACGCCAGAGACGCTGCTCGGGCTGATCCAGGATTTCCGCGCCACCATCGTCTTTACCGCCCCGACCTTCTACCGGCAGATGGCAGCGCTGGCGCCGCGCTACGACCTGTCCAGCCTGAAGAAGAGCGTGTCGGCCGGCGAAGCCCTGCCGGACGCCACGCGCCAGAGCTGGAAGGCGGCCACCGGCATCGAGATGACCGACGGCATCGGCGGCACGGAGATGATGCATATCTTTATCTCCAGCGCCGGCGCCGAGGTCAGGCCGGGCGCGATCGGGCGCGTGGTGCCGGGCTATGTCGCGCAGATCGTCGACGAGAACATGCAGCCCCTGCCGCCGGGGCAGGTCGGCAAGCTCGCGGTGCAGGGGCCAACCGGCTGCCGCTACCTGGACGATCCGCGCCAGTCCAACTATGTGAAGGCGGGCTGGAACCTGCCGGGTGATACCTTTTTCGTTGACGAGGACGGCTACTACTTCTACCAGGCGCGTTCGGACGACATGATCATCTCGGCCGGCTACAACATCGCCGGGCCGGAGGTGGAAAGCGCACTGATGCAGCACGAGGCAGTGGCCGAATGCGGTGTGGTCGGCGCGCCCGACGACGGGCGCGGCCAGGTGGTGATGGCCTATGTGGTGCTGCGCGAGGGCGTGGCGGCGGACGACGCTACCCGCACCGCGCTGCAGGACTACGTGAAGCGCCAGATCGCGCCCTACAAGTATCCGCGCCGTATTGTGTTCGTGCCGGCGCTGCCGCGCACCGAGACCGGCAAGCTGCAGCGCTTCCGGCTGCGGCAGATGGCGGAGCAGGGCAATGGCGGCGGCAATGGCGGCGTCAACCAGGCGGGGAAGCCATGAGCCCCGTGTTCCGCAGCACCGTCCTGGTGCGCTTCAAGCACTGCGACGCCGCGGGCATCGTGTTCTACCCGCGCTATTTCGAGATGCTCAACGACCTGATCGAAGACTGGTTCAGCGAGGCGCTGGGCTGGCCCTTCGACGCCATGCATGGCGAGGGCCGAACTGGCGTGCCGACCGCCGAGCTGGAGTGCCGCTTCCTGGCTCCGAGCCGGCTGGGCGAGGTGCTGACGCGGGAACTGCGCGTGCTGAAGCTGGGCCAGTCCAGCTTTACCCTCGCGATCCGCTTCGCCGGCCCGCATGACGATACCCGCATGGAAGTGACGCAGCGGCTGGTCTGCGTCGATACCGGCTCGATTGCTCCGCAGCCGCTGCCCGATGCCGTGCGCGAGGCCATGTCGGCCTACCTGGTCGCGACGGCCTGAATCCCCGAATTCCATTCACTCATACAGATAATCAACAGGAAAACGCATCATGAACATCCTGCAGCCGCCCGACTGGGCGCCTCCGCGTGGCTACGCCAACGGCACCATGACCGAAATGCAGGTCGGCAGCCGCCTCCTCTTTGTCAGCGGCCAGATCGGCTGGACCGGCAAATGTGAATTCGAGACCGACGACTTCGGCCTGCAGGTGGCGCAGGCGCTGCGCAACGTGGTTGCCGTGCTGGCGGCCGGAGACGCGCTGCCCGAGCATATCGTGCGCATGACCTGGTATGTGAAGGACAAGGCGGAATATGTCGGCGCCTATGGGGCGATCGGCCAGCATTACCGGGCCATCATCGGCCGCCACTTCCCGGCGATGACGGCGGTCGAGGTTGCGGACCTGGTGGAGCCGCGCGCCAAGGTGGAAATCGAGGTCACGGCGGTCGTGCCGCCGCGGGCGTAACGTAGCAGGCACAGGGCAGGACGGTGGCCGGCGGCGTGGCGCCGCCGCTGCCTGCCGCGTGCAAGTCCTTGAAAACTTGAGAAATTGGGTGGCGCGGGATATAATTCGAAAGTTTCGCTTTCAGAACCCTTCACCCTAGCGCCTACCGCTTTCCACCTTCCGCCGCCCCCAGCCGCGCCGCCTTTGTTGTCCGCATTCAATGTGACGCAAGGAGCATGTCGCAACCGGATCCGACCGCATCGGCGCAATGCCGCTGCCGCCGTCACGGATCCAGCCTGGGAGGCACGAGGCGTCGATTGGTCGGTCACGGGGTGAGTCCAGCAGGAGCCTACCCGTGTTACCGTCTTTTCCGTCCGCCATTCTCGCGCTTGCAGACGGCACGGTCTTTCGTGGCTATTCCATTGGCGCTTCCGGCCATACCATCGGTGAAGTGGTGTTCAACACCGCCATCACCGGTTACCAGGAAATCCTCACCGACCCGAGTTACTCCCGGCAGATCGTCACGCTGACGTATCCGCATATCGGTAACTACGGGGTCAATCCTGAGGATGTCGAAGCCACGAAAGTCCATGCCGCCGGCCTGATCATCAAGGATCTGCCGATCCTGGCCTCGAACTTCCGCAAGGAGCACACCCTTGCCCACTACCTGAAGCAGGAAAAGGTGGTGGCCATCGCCGGCATCGATACGCGCAAGCTGACGCGTATCCTGCGTGAAAAGGGTGCCCAGAACGGCTGCATCCTGGCCGGCGAAGACAATGTCCAGAAGGCCATCGACCTGGCCCGCTCGTTCCCCGGCCTGGCCGGCATGGACCTGGCCAAGGTAGTCTCGGTCAAGGAACCGTACGAGTGGACCCAGTCCGAATGGAAGCTGGGCGAAGGCTACGGCAAGCAGGACCAGCCGCAATTCCACGTGGTCGCCTATGACTACGGCGTCAAGTACAACATCCTGCGCATGCTGGCCGAGCGCGGCTGCAAGGTCACGGTGCTGCCCGCGCAGGCGAGCGCCGCCGACGCGCTGGCGCTGAATCCGGACGGCGTGTTCCTGTCCAACGGCCCCGGTGACCCCGAGCCGTGCGACTATGCCATCGCCGCCACGCGCGAGTTCATCGAGCGCGGCATCCCGACCTTCGGCATCTGCCTGGGCCACCAGATCATGGCGCTGGCAGTAGGCGCCAAGACCCTGAAGATGAAGTTCGGCCACCATGGCGCCAACCACCCGGTCAAGGACCTGGACGATGGCCGCGTGGTGATCACGTCGCAGAACCACGGCTTCGCGGTCGATGCGGACACGCTGCCGTCGAATGTGCGCGTGACGCACAAGTCGCTGTTCGACGGTTCGCTGCAGGGTTTCGCGCTGACCGACAAGCCGGCCTTCTGCTTCCAGGGCCATCCGGAGGCGTCGCCCGGTCCGAACGACGTGGCTTACCTGTTCGACCGCTTCATCAAGCTGATGACGGACGCGCGCAAGTAAGCGGGCAAGAAGAACAGCGCAGACCTCAGGGACATCCCATGAACGCCTTCATGCATACCGCTTTCGGCATCACCGATTTCTGGACCTATGTGCTGGGCACGATCTTTATCGTGCTGCTGCCGGGGCCGAACTCGATGTACGTGCTGTCGGTGGCGGCGCAGCGCGGCGTGCGCGCCGGCTACAAGGGCGCGTGCGGGGTGTTCCTGGGCGACTTCGTGCTGATGGTGCTGTCGGCGGCGGGCGTGGCCTCGCTGCTCAAGGCCAGCCCGGCGCTGTTCTACGTGGTGAAGTACGTCGGCGCGGCCTACCTGGCGTGGATTGGTTTCAGCATGCTGCGCGGCGCGCTGCGCAACTGGGCCGCACGCGGCGATGCCGCCGCCACCGCGCCGGTTAGCAAGGCCGACCAGTCCGACCCGTTCCGCAAGGCGTTGCTGATCAGCCTGCTGAACCCGAAGGCGATCCTGTTCTTCATCTCGTTCTTCATCCAGTTTGTCGACCCGGCCTTCGCTTACCCGGTGCTGTCGTTCTCCGTGCTGGGCCTGGTCGCCCAGTTCTGCAGCTTTGCCTACCTGACCACGATCATCTTCGTGGGCGCGAAGCTGGCCGACGCATTCCGGCGCCGCCGGCGCCTGTCGGCGGGCATGTCGAGCGGGGTGGGCGCGATGTTCATCGGCTTCGGCGCCAAGCTGGCGACGGCCACGATGAACTGAGCAAGACGATATTTTTGAATCCTGACGGATTCCCTGATTACCGGCGCGGTCCGCAGGCAAGGCGGGCCGGCCCATAAAGAGAGCGTGCAATGCCAAAACGCACAGACATCAAGAGCATCCTGATTATCGGCGCGGGCCCCATCATCATCGGCCAGGCGTGCGAGTTCGACTACTCCGGCGCCCAGGCCTGCAAGGCGCTGCGCGAGGAAGGCTTCAAGGTCATCCTGGTCAATTCGAACCCGGCGACCATCATGACCGACCCCAACACGGCCGATGTGACCTACATCGAGCCGATCACCTGGGAAGTGGTCGAGCGCATCATCGAGAAGGAGCGCCCGGACGCGATCCTGCCGACCATGGGCGGCCAGACCGCGCTGAACTGCGCGCTGGACCTGCACCGTCACGGCGTGCTGGACAAGTACAAGGTCGAGCTGATCGGCGCCTCGCCGGAAGCCATCGACAAGGCCGAGGACCGCCAGAAGTTCAAGGACGCCATGACCAAGATCGGTCTGGGTTCGGCCAAGTCGGGCATCGCCCACTCGATGGACGAAGCCATGGCCGTGCAGTCGCGCATTGCCCAGGAAACCGGTACCGGCGGCTACCCGATCGTGATCCGCCCGTCGTTCACGCTGGGCGGCAGCGGCGGCGGCATCGCCTACAACCGCGAAGAATTCGAAGAGATCTGCAAGCGCGGCCTGGACCTGTCGCCGACGCGCGAGCTGCTGATCGAAGAATCGCTGCTGGGCTGGAAAGAGTATGAGATGGAAGTCGTCCGCGACAAGAAGGACAACTGCATCATCATCTGCTCGATCGAGAACCTGGACCCGATGGGCATCCACACCGGCGACTCGATCACCGTCGCTCCGGCGCAGACCCTGACCGACAAGGAATACCAGATCCTGCGCAACGCGTCGCTGGCCGTGCTGCGCGAGATCGGTGTCGACACCGGCGGCTCCAACGTGCAGTTCTCGACCAACCCGAAGGACGGTCGCATGATCGTCATCGAGATGAACCCGCGGGTGTCGCGTTCGTCGGCGCTGGCCTCCAAGGCCACCGGCTTCCCGATCGCCAAGGTCGCGGCCAAGCTGGCCGTGGGCTACACGCTGGACGAGCTGAAGAACGAGATCACCGGCGGCGCGACCCCGGCCTCGTTCGAGCCGTCGATCGACTACGTGGTCACCAAGGTGCCGCGTTTCGCGTTTGAGAAATTCCCGCAGGCCGACAGCCACCTGACCACCCAGATGAAGTCGGTGGGCGAGGTGATGGCGATGGGCCGCACCTTCCAGGAATCGTTCCAGAAGGCCCTGCGCGGCCTGGAAGTGGGCGTCGACGGCCTGGACGAAAAGTCGACGGACCGTGACGAGGTCGTCGAGGAAATCGGCGAAGCCGGCCCCGACCGCATCTGGTACGTGGGCGACGCCTTCCGCCTGGGCATGTCGCTGGAAGAGGTCTATGCCGAGACCGACATCGACCCGTGGTTCCTGGCCCAGATCGAAGACATCATCAAGACCGAAGGCCTGGTCAAGGCGCGCACGCTGGAAAGCCTGTCGACCGCCGAGCTGCGCTTCCTGAAGCAGAAGGGCTTCTCCGACCGCCGCCTGGCCAAGCTGCTGAAGACCGACGCCAAGGCCGTGCGCGAAGCGCGCATCGCCCAGAACGTGCGCCCGGTCTACAAGCGCGTGGACACCTGCGCGGCCGAGTTCGCCACCAACACCGCCTACATGTACTCGACCTACGAGGCCGAGCATGGCGAGTGCGAGGCGCAGCCGACCGACAAGAAGAAGATCATGGTGCTGGGCGGCGGCCCGAACCGGATCGGCCAGGGCATCGAGTTCGACTACTGCTGCGTGCACGCCGCGCTGGCGCTGCGCGAAGACGGGTACGAGACCATCATGGTCAACTGTAACCCGGAAACCGTGTCGACCGACTATGACACCTCGGACCGCCTGTACTTCGAGCCGCTGACGCTCGAAGACGTGCTGGAGATCGTCGCGCTCGAGAAGCCGGTCGGCGTGATCGTGCAGTACGGCGGCCAGACCCCGCTGAAGCTGGCGCTGGACCTGGAAGCCAACGGCGTGCCCATCATCGGCACCAGCCCCGACATGATCGACGCGGCCGAGGACCGCGAGCGCTTCCAGAAGCTGCTGCAGGAACTGGGCCTGCGCCAGCCGCCCAACCGCACCGCGCGTGCCGAGGACGAAGCGCTGCGCCTGGCCGAAGAAATCGGCTACCCGCTGGTGGTGCGCCCGTCGTACGTGCTGGGCGGCCGCGCCATGGAAATCGTGCATGAGCCGCGCGACCTCGAGCGCTACATGCGCGAGGCCGTCAAGGTCTCGAACGATTCCCCGGTGCTGCTGGACCGCTTCCTGAACGACGCCATCGAGTGCGACGTCGATGCCATCTCCGACGGCAAGCGCGTCTTCATCGGCGGCGTGATGGAGCACATCGAGCAGGCTGGCGTGCACTCGGGCGACTCCGCGTGCTCGCTGCCGCCGTACTCGCTGTCGGCCGAGACCGTGGCTGAACTGAAGCGCCAGACCGCCGCGATGGCCAAGGCGCTGAACGTGATCGGCCTGATGAACGTGCAGTTCGCGATCCAGCAGAACGACGGCGTCGATACCGTCTACGTGCTGGAAGTGAACCCGCGCGCCTCGCGCACCGTGCCGTACGTGTCCAAGGCCACCGGCTTGCAGTTGGCCAAGATCGCCGCGCGCTGCATGGCGGGCCAGTCGCTGGACGAGCAGGGTATCGGCGAAGAAGTCATCCCGCCGTACTACAGCGTCAAGGAAGCGGTGTTCCCGTTCAACAAGTTCCCGGGCGTCGATCCGGTCCTCGGACCTGAAATGCGCTCGACCGGCGAAGTGATGGGCGTGGGCAAGGCCTTCGGCGAGGCGCTGTTCAAGAGCCAGCTGGCCGCGGGTTCGCGCCTGCCGGAGAAGGGCACCGTGCTGATCACCGTGAAGGACAGCGACAAGCCGCGCGCCGTTGGCGTGGCACGCATGCTGCACGACATGGGCTACCCGATCGTTGCCACCCGCGGCACCGCGTCGGCCATCGAGGCCGCCGGCATCCCGGTCAAGACCGTCAACAAGGTCAAGGACGGCCGTCCGCATATCGTGGACATGATCAAGAACGGCGAACTGGCGCTGGTGTTCACCACCGTGGACGAAACCCGCACCGCGATTGCCGATTCGCGCTCGATCCGGACCTCGGCGCTGGCCCACCGCATTCCTTACTACACCACCATCGCCGGCGCCCGCGCCGCGGTGGAGGGCCTGAAGCACATGCAGAGCCTGGAGGTCTACGACCTGCAGAGCCTGCACGCCTCGCTGGCCTGAAGCCCCGCAGGTAAGGCAAGCGGCACATCGCCACTGGCCGGGCGCATTGCGCCCGGTCAAGGCCAGGAAGCCCGCCGGAGTTGCTGCCGGCGGGCTTCCTGGCCTAAACTACGTCAAATTCGCCGATCGATGCGGCGTGCCCGCATTCGGTCCTGTCTGAAAGCCGCGGTTGAGCGGAAGTGCCCTGGCAGCATTGGTCAGGGATGGCTCCAGCTCCGCTGCGGCTCATTTTTTTGTTGAACGAAGACATGAGCACCATTCCGATTACCAAGCGTGGCGCAGAGCTCCTGAAGGAAGAGCTGCAGCGCCTGAAGGCTGTCGAGCGTCCGGCGGTGATCAATGCGATCTCGGAAGCCCGCGCACAGGGCGACCTGTCTGAAAACGCCGAATACGACGCCGCCAAGGAAAAGCAAGCCTTTATCGAAGGCCGCATCCTGGAAGTGGAGGCCAAGCTGTCGGCCGCGCAGATCATCGACCCGACCCAGCTGGACACCGACGGCCGCATCGTCTTTGGCGCGACTGTGGACCTGGAAGACCTGGAGTCCGGCAGTCCCGTCAGCTACCAGATCGTGGGCGATGACGAAGCCGACATCGACGTCGGCAAGATCTCAGTCAGCTCGCCCATCGCGCGTGCGCTGATCGGCAAGTTCGAAGGCGACGTCGCAACCGTGCTGGCCCCTGGTGGCGAGCGCGAGTACGAAGTCATTACCGTACGCTATATCTGACGCCGGCCCGGCCGGCAGGCTTGCACCTGGCCCGGCCCACCGGAAAGACCGGCACGTGTTCTCCAATTCCTATAACAATCTGCCGCCGCTGCCGCACCGCATCTTCCTGCTGCTGACGGTGGTGTGGGCAGGCAGCCTCTGGACCGTCGGCTACATGGTGGCGCCGACCTTGTTCTCGGTGCTGCCCAGCCGCGAGATGGCGGGCATGATCGCCGGGCACCTGTTCCATACCGAGGCCATCGTCGGGGTCACCATCGGCGTGCTGCAGCTGGTGCTGTGCAACGTGATGATCCGGCGCGGTGCCCACCGCTATCGCGGCCTGCGCTGGCTGGTGCTGGGCATGTTGTGCTGCGTGCTGGCGGGCTACTTCGGCACCCAGCCGTTCATGGCCGGCCTGAAGGAAAAGGCGCTGGCGCTGGGCGTCGGCGTTTCGGAATCGCCTTACAAGGCGCAGTTCGGCATGCTGCACGGCGTGTCGAGCGCCTTCTACCTGCTGCAAAGCCTGCTGGCGCTGGTGCTGGTGTGGCGCGCTTCGGCGCCGCGTTCGGCCGGGGAATGAGGCCGGCCGCCGGCACCGCCACGGGCGTGGCGTGCCGGCATCGGGCGTCGCCTGGCAGCGACCCCGCCATGCTTCAGCTGATCGTGCTCAGCCCAGCGCCTTCTTCTTCTGGCTGGTCGGGCGTGCGCGCGAACGCTTCACATTGCCGCCGGCGGTGACGCGCTCGTTGCCAAGCACCGTGACTTCCTTGCGGGTCGGACGGCGGTTCGGCGCGGCGCTGGGCTTCTTGACCGTCACCGTGCGCGGGGCCGCGCCGCCACGGCGGGCGGGGGTGTGGCGGCCCAGGTCTTCGGCCTGGTTTTCCTTCAGGCGCGCTTCGCCCGGACGCCAGACCACCAGCAGCTTGCCGATATGCTGGATCGGCGCGGCGCTGAGCTGGTCGCAGATTTCTTCGTAGATGGCGATGCGCGCATCGCGATCGTCGCCGAACACGCGGATCTTGATCAGGTCGTGGGCGGCCAGGCTGCGGTCGATCTCGGCCAGTACGGCACGGGTCAGGCCTTCGGCGCCGACCATCACGACCGGGTTCAGGGCATGGGCACGGGAGCGCAGGTCAGAGCGCTGGGCAGGGACTAGTTGTAGAGCAGGCATAAGTTGGCGCTGATTATTAGGCGCTTGAAATAGTGATAGAGCGCGTGGGCGCTGGAAATCGGGCGCTGCAGCCCGCGCCGGTCGTGACACGGCGGGTCGGGCAGGGACAGGCTGCCGACGGCCGCCCGGGGGCGGCAAGCCGGCAGCTGATAAGGCGAGCCGGCGGTCGGGATGCGGATTGGCGCGTATTATCCGTCAATCCGGCACTGTCGGGCAGCAAAATCATCAAAACAGTAGGAAAACCTTCGCGGGCGGCATTGACCGGCGGGCGGGGCAGGGAACAGGCTGGTAACTGGCATGGCAAAAAACAAGTTCAATCATTCGTGGCTGCACGACCACATCAACGATCCGTACGTGAAAATGGCCCAGCGCGAGGGCTATCGCGCCCGCGCGGCCTACAAGCTCAAGGAGATCGACGAGCAGGACAAGCTGATCCGCCCGGGGCAGGTGATCGTCGATCTGGGCGCGGCGCCGGGCAGCTGGAGCCAGTACGCCCGCAACAAGCTGGCGGACTCGCCCCGGGCCAAGGACGGCAGGATCGATGGCGCCGTGGTCGCGATCGACCTGCTGCCGATGGAACCGGTCGCCGACGTCACTTTCATCCAGGGTGACTTTCGCGAGGAATCAGTCTTCCGCGAACTGGAAAGTGTGGTGCTGGACGCCTCCGGCGGTAACAAGATTGACCTTGTTTTGTCGGACATGGCCCCCAATTTGTCCGGTGTGGCCTTCGCCGATGCAGCACGGATCGAGTACCTGTGCGACCTGGCGCTGGAATTTGCGCAGGCCCACCTTAAGCCGGAGGGGGCATTGCTGGTAAAGTGCTTCCACGGGAGCGGCTACAGCCAGATCGTGGAGAAGTTCAAACGGCATTTCAAAGTGGTTGCGAAACGCAAGCCCAAGGCGTCTCGCGACAAGTCTTCCGAAACCTTTATCCTTGGGCGCTACCTCAAGGCAGTGGATTGACCGGTCTCGATACAAGCCAGGGCGAAAAAAGAAGCGTGGAAAGTGCCCCACCCGGTGCTATCGGCATCATAGTTTCTCTGTTTCCCCCCGAGGGCGGGCGCTGCATTACAATGCAGCTATCCGTTGGCAAGGCAATTGCAAAGGAGTTCGGCCTTGAATAACAACCTGTTTCAAAAGGCGGCAATCTGGCTCGTAATCGCGCTGGTGTTGTTTACCGTCTTCAAGCAGTTCGACAAGCCCCGTGCGCAGGACAGCGTCACCTATTCGCAGTTCATGGATGACGCCAAGAATGGCAAGGTGTCGCGTGTCGACGTGCAGGGCCGCAACCTGGTGGTCTCGCCTAAGGAAGGCGCCAAGTACACCATCATCTCGCCGGGCGACATCTGGATGGTCGGCGACCTGATGAAGTACGGCGTCCAGGTGACCGGCAAGGCGGACGACGAACCCAACGTGCTGGTGCAGGCCCTGTATTACCTCGGGCCGACCCTGCTGATCATCGTGTTCTGGTTCTACATGATGCGCCAGATGCAGGGGGGCGGCAAAGGCGGCGCTTTCTCATTCGGCAAGTCGCGTGCGCGCCTGATCGACGAGAACCAGAACGCCGTCACGTTCCAGGACGTCGCCGGCTGCGACGAGTCCAAGGAAGAAGTGGTCGAGCTGGTCGACTTCCTGAAGGACCCGCAGAAATTCCAGAAGCTGGGCGGGCGCATCCCGCGCGGCGTGCTGCTGGTAGGCCCTCCGGGTACCGGCAAGACGCTGCTGGCGCGCGCCATTGCCGGCGAGGCCAAGGTGCCGTTCTTCAGCATCTCGGGTTCCGACTTTGTGGAAATGTTCGTCGGCGTGGGCGCGGCCCGCGTGCGCGACATGTTCGAGAACGCCAAGAAGCAGGCACCCTGCATCGTGTTCATCGATGAAATCGACGCGGTCGGCCGCCATCGTGGCGCCGGCATGGGCGGCGGCAACGACGAGCGCGAGCAGACCCTGAACCAGATGCTGGTCGAGATGGACGGCTTCGAGGCCAACTCGGGCGTGATCGTGATCGCCGCGACCAACCGTGCCGACGTGCTGGACAAGGCGCTGCTGCGTCCGGGCCGTTTCGACCGCCAGGTCTACGTGGGCCTGCCGGACATCCGCGGCCGCGAGCAGATCCTGAAGGTCCATATGCGCAAGGTGCCGATCGGCAACGATGTCGACGCCTCGATCATCGCGCGCGGCACCCCGGGCTTCTCGGGCGCGGACCTGGCCAACCTGGTCAACGAAGCCGCACTGTTTGCCGCCCGCCGGAGCAAGCGCGTGGTCGACATGCAGGACTTCGAGGACGCCAAGGACAAGATCTACATGGGTCCGGAGCGCAAGTCGACGGTCATGCGCGAAGAAGAGCGCCGGGCCACGGCTTACCATGAGTCGGGCCATGCGGTAGTGGCCAAGCTGCTGCCCAAGGCTGACCCGGTGCACAAGGTCACCATCATGCCGCGTGGCTGGGCGCTGGGTGTGACCTGGCAGCTGCCGGAGCATGACAAGTATTCGAAGTACAAGGACAGCATGCTGGAAGAGGTTGCCATCCTCTTCGGCGGCCGTGCGGCGGAAGAGGTCTTCCTCAACGCCATGAGCACCGGTGCTTCCAACGACTTCGAGCGCGCCACCAAGCTCGCCCGCGACATGGTGACCCGCTTCGGCATGAGCGATTCGCTGGGTGCCATGGTCTACGTGGATACCGAGCAGGATGGCATGTTCGGCAAGCTGTCGTCGAAGACGGTGTCGGAAGCCACGCAGCAGAAGGTCGACGCCGAGATCCGCCGCATCATCGACGAGCAATACGCGCTGGCCAAGCGCCTGCTCGAAGAGAACCGCGACAAGGTCGAAGCCATGACCAACGCGCTGATGGAATGGGAAACCATCGATGCCGACCAGGTCAACGACATCATGGCCGGCAAGCCGCCGCGTCCGCCGCGCAGCGCGTCGGGCCCGAACGGCGGCGGCAGCACGCCTCCGGGCGGGTCGCCGGTGGCGCCGACCAACGCGCCCGCCACGGCCTGATCCTGGTTCGTCCACAGACGACGCCGTAGTGATGGCTGTGTAGTGTGCCTGTCCCTGAAGCCGGTGCCTGGTGCACCGGCTTTTCCTTTTGCGCGGCATCTGCCGCGCCCGGATTGAATCAAGCATTCCTACCTTGCAGCAGACTTCTCAGACCAGGTATTTCCAGTGCGGCCGTTTTCGCTTTGCCCTGGACCAGCGCCCGCTGGTGATGGGTATCCTCAACGTCACGCCCGATTCCTTCTCGGATGGCGGCCAGCATGCCAGCCGGGACGCGGCGCTGCGCCATGCCGGGCAGATGATCGCCGAGGGCGTGGACATCATCGACATCGGCGGGGAATCCAGCCGGCCCGGTTCGGCGGCGCTGCCGCTGGAAGACGAACTGGCGCGCGTGATCCCGGTGGTGGAAGCACTGCACGACTGCGGCAAGCCGCTCTCGGTCGATACCTACAAGCCCGAGGTCATGCGCGCCGCGCTTGCGGCCGGAGCCGATCTCATCAACGATATCTGGGGTTTCCGCATGCCGGGCGCGGTCGAGGCCGTGGCGGCGGGGCAGGCGGGCCTGTGCGTGATGCATATGCAGCGCGATCCGCAGACCATGCAGGAAGACCCGCACTACGATGACGTGGTCGCCGAGGTGGCCGGGTTCCTTGCCGAGCGCATTGCCGTGCTGCGCGCTGCCGGCATCGACGATGCGCGCATCTCCCTCGATCCGGGGTTTGGCTTCGGCAAGACACCCGATCATAATCTGCGCCTGCTCGGCCAACTGCCGCGGCTGGCGCTTGAGGGCCTGCCGGTGCTGGCTGGCATCTCGCGCAAGTCCACGCTGGGCGCGGTCCTTGGTGGCCGGCCGCCGCAGCAGCGTGTTGCCGCCAGCATTGCCGCCGCGGTGTGTGCGCTGGAGCGCGGAGCATTTATTGTGCGCGTGCATGATGTGGAGCAGACGGTGGACGCCGTGAAGACCTGGTGGGCGGTGCGCAACGAGTCCGTTGGCGCGGCCTGAACCAGCCGCGGCCACCGCAGGCAGAACAACGATCAGAGTAAAGAAAGGGAATCAGCGAATGACACGCAAGTATTTCGGGACAGATGGCGTGCGGGGCAGGGTCGGCGAGGCGCCGATCACGCCGGACTTCGTGATGCGCCTGGGCCATGCGGCCGGCAAGGTGCTGGCCCACGGCGCCAAGACCGGGCAAGGCAAGCCGACCGTGCTGATCGGCAAGGACACGCGCATTTCCGGCTATATGCTGGAAGCGGCGCTGGAAGCCGGCTTCACCTCGGCCGGCGTGCACGTGCTGCTGACCGGCCCGCTGCCGACGCCGGGCATCGCCTACCTGACGCGGGCGCTGCGGCTGTCCGCCGGCGTGGTGATCTCGGCCAGCCACAATCCCTACTACGACAACGGCATCAAGTTCTTTTCGGCCGACGGCGACAAGCTGCCCGATGCGGTCGAGGCAGAGATCGAGGCTGCCATCGAAGAGCCGATGGTGTGCGCGCCGTCCGATGACCTGGGCCGCGCGCGCCGCATCAACGATGCGCCCGGCCGCTATATCGAGTTCTGCAAGAGCACCTTCCCGCATGAGCAGGACCTGTACGGCCTGAAACTGGTGGTCGACTGCGCCCATGGCGCCGCCTACCACATCGCGCCGCACGTGTTCCATGAGCTGGGCGCCGACGTGGTTTCGATCGGCAACCAGCCGGACGGCCGCAATATCAACGACGGCTACGGCGCCACCGCGCCGGCCAAGCTGGTTGAGGCGGTCAAGGCCCATGGCGCTGACCTGGGCCTGGCCTTTGACGGCGACGCCGACCGCTTGCAGGTGGTGGATGCCGACGGCCGTCTCTACAACGGCGACGAACTGCTGTATCTGATCGTGCGCGACCGCCAGGCCGCTGGCCAGGCGGTGCCGGGTGCCGTGGGCACGCTGATGACCAATATGGCGGTGGAGCTCGCGCTCAAGCGCCAGGGCGTGGAATTCGTGCGCGCCAAGGTGGGTGACCGCTATGTGCTGGAAGAGTTGAACAAGCGCAGCTGGACTCTGGGCGGCGAGGGCTCCGGCCACCTGCTGTGCCTGGACCGCCACAGCACCGGCGACGGCATCGTGTCGGCGCTGCAGGTGCTGGCCGCGCTGCGCCGCAGCGGTAAGACTCTGGCGCAGTTGCTCGAGGGCGTAAGGCTGTTCCCGCAGACGCTCATCAACGTGCGCGTGCAGAAAGGCTTCGACTGGCAGTCGCATGCCGGCCTGCAGGCCGCGCGCGCGGCGGTCGAGCCTGAACTGGAGGGGCGCGGCCGGGTGCTGATCCGTGCCTCCGGCACCGAGCCGGTGGTGCGCGTGATGGTCGAGGCCGAGCAGGCTGAAATGGCCGAGCGCGCGGCCAGGCGGCTGGCCGATGCCTTGGGCGCCTGATACGCCGCCCCCCGATCAGGAACGCCGGGCCAGTCCCGGCGTTTTTTTATTCTATAGCGCAATTAACCGCCGTCATATTGCGTCACCATGATTGCCGGATGGCCGCGGCGATCCCTTGCTGGAGGCCGGTTCCAAGAAGATTTAAAGATGTCACGGAATTGTCATACAGGGAGCATAGAGTTCGTCTTGTCAAAAATTTGTCATTCCCAACCAATGTTCTCTGGAGGACATATGAAGCTGGTCAAGACTGCCGTGGCAGGCATCGTTTCGATGGTGGTGGCGGGTACTGCGTTCGCGGCGGAAATTACCGGTGCAGGCGCTTCTTTCCCGGCGCCCGTGTATTCCAAGTGGGCCGACGCATACCAAAAAGCAACGGGTAATAAGGTCAACTATCAATCCATCGGCTCCTCGGGCGGGATCAAGCAGATCGGCGCCAAGACGGTCGATTTCGGTGCCTCGGACGCGCCGCTGAAGGACGAGGACCTGAACAAGCAGGGCCTGGTCCAGTTCCCGACCGTGATCGGCGGCGTGGTGCCGGTGATCAACCTGCAGGGCGTAAAGCCGGGCGATCTGACCATCACGGGCGAAGTGCTGGCCAATATCTACCTGGGCAAGATCAAGAAGTGGGATGACCCCGCGATCAAGGCGCTGAACCCGCAAGCCAAGCTGCCGAGCCAGGACATCCTGCCGGTGCGCCGCGCCGACGGTTCGGGCACTACCTTCATCTTCACCAACTACCTGTCCAAGGTCAGCCCGGACTGGAAGAGCGCGGTGGGCGAGGGCACCACGGTCAACTGGCCGGGCGGCGGCACCGGCGGCAAGGGCAACGAGGGCGTCGCCGCCTTCGTGCAGCGCCTGAACGGCGCCATCGGCTACGTCGAGTACGCCTACGCCAAGCAGAACAAGATGACCCACGTGAACATGAAGAACGCGTCGGGTGCCGTGGTCAAGCCGGGCGACGATGCCTTCAAGGCTGCCGCCGCCGGTGCGGACTGGAGCAAGACCTACTACCAGATCCTGACCAACCAGCCGGGCAAGGAAGCCTGGCCGATCGCCGGCGCCACCTTCATCCTGGTCCACAAGAACCAGGAAAAGGCCGCGCAGGGTGCCGAAGTGCTGAAGTTCTTCGACTGGGCCTACAAGAGCGGCGCCAACATGGCCGCCGACCTTGACTACGTGCCGCTGCCGGAAAACGTTGTGAACCAGATCCGTTCGACCTGGAAGACCAGCGTCAAGGACGCCTCGGGCAAGGCGCTGTACTGATCCTGACGGCATCGCCGGCCCCGCGCGAGTGCGGGGCCGGTGGCCGGGCTGCCCGAAACTGGCCCGGACACCAGGCTCCCGCCCAGGCGGGAGCGGCGATCCACCCTGAATTCCCGACATGGCGACTACCCCCTCCGAGATCCGCAACGTCCAGCCCCCGAGCCGCATGGGCGACATCCTGTTCGGCGGCCTGACGCGGGGCGCCGCGATCGTGACCCTGCTGCTGCTGGGCGGCATCATCGTCTCGCTCGCGATCAGCGCCTGGCCGTCGATCCAGACCTTCGGTGCGCGCTTCCTGTGGACCGCGGAGTGGGATCCTCCCGCCGATGTCTATGGCGCGCTGGTGCCCATCTACGGCACCATCGTGACCTCGCTGATCGCGCTGATCATCGCGGTGCCGGTGAGCTTCGGCATCGCGCTGTTCCTGACCGAGCTGTCGCCGGCCTGGCTGCGCCGCCCGCTGGGCACGGCCATCGAACTGCTCGCCGCGGTGCCGTCGATCGTCTACGGCATGTGGGGCCTGCTCGTGTTCGCGCCGATCTTCGGCGAGTATTTCCAGAAGCCCCTGGCCGCCACGGTGGGCCAGCTGCCGGTGGTCGGCAAGCTGTTCCAGGGCGCGCCGCTGGGCATCGGCCTGCTGTGCGCGGGCGTGATCCTGGCGATCATGATCATCCCGTACATCGCTTCGGTGATGCGCGACGTGTTTGAAGTCACCCCGGTGCTGCTCAAGGAATCGGCCTACGGCGTGGGCTGCACCACCTGGGAAGTGATGTGGAACGTGGTGCTGCCCTACACCCGCGCCGGTGTCATCGGCGGCGTGATGCTGGGCCTGGGCCGCGCACTGGGCGAGACCATGGCCGTCACCTTCGTGATCGGCAA
The DNA here is from genome assembly GCF_058787975.1 of Cupriavidus sp. FW305-26. Taxonomy (NCBI): domain Bacteria; kingdom Pseudomonadati; phylum Pseudomonadota; class Betaproteobacteria; order Burkholderiales; family Burkholderiaceae; genus Cupriavidus; species Cupriavidus sp. FW305-26. The sequence continues at coordinate 6,691 of NZ_JBYTAH010000058.1, read as the reverse complement.
CACCAACCTGCTGGACAGCGCCTCGCTGTTCTCGCCGGGCAACAGCATCACCTCGGCGCTCGCCAACGAATTCGCCGAAGCCGGCGCCGGCCTGCACACCGCGGCGCTGATGGAACTGGGCCTGATCCTGTTCTTCATTACCTTCGTGGTGCTGGCGCTGTCCAAGCTGCTGCTGCTGCGACTGGCAAAGAATGAGGGAACCAAATGAGCGCGAGTCAAGCTGTGTCAACCGCATCGATCCCGGCGGTCCGTGCCGACGCGGATGCCATTCGCACCCGGCTGCAGGCGCGCCGCCGCCGCACCAACCTGTATGCACTGACCGCCTCGCTGGTGGCGATGGGCTTCGGCCTGTTCTGGCTGGCGTGGATCCTGTGGACCACCGTCACGCTGGGCGTGGGCGGCCTGTCGCTGGACCTGTTCACGCAGATGACCCCGGCGCCGAATACCGCTGGCGGCGGCCTGGCCAACGCCATCTTCGGCAGCTTCGTGATGGTCGGCATGGCGACGCTGTTCGGCACGCCGCTGGGCATCCTGGCCGGCATCTACCTGGCCGAGTACGGCAAGAGCTCGCCGCTGGCCAGCTTTATCCGCTTTATCAACGACATCCTGCTGTCGGCGCCGTCGATTGTGATCGGCCTCTTTGTCTACGCGCTGGTGGTGACCCGCATGGGCCACTTCTCGGGCTGGGCCGGGATCTGCGCGCTGGCGCTGCTGCAGGTGCCGATCGTGGTGCGCACCACCGAGAACATGCTGAACCTGGTGCCCAACGCGCTGCGCGAGGCGGCCTTCGCACTCGGCACGCCCAAGTGGAAGATGGTGCTGTCGATCACGGTGAAGTCATCCTACGCCGGCATTGTGACCGGGGTGTTGCTGGCCGTCGCCCGTATCGCCGGCGAGACCGCGCCGCTGCTGTTCACCGCGCTGTCCAATCAGTTCTGGACCAGCGACCTGAACAAGCCGATGGCCAACCTGCCGGTGACGATCTTCCGCTTTGCCATGAGCCCGTTCACCGAATGGCAGCAACTGGCCTGGGCGGGTGTGTTCCTGATTACGATCGGCGTGCTGGCCCTGAATATCCTGGCGCGCATCCTGTTCAAGAAATAAGCGGCCGGACCACGCAAACCGTCCCGCCCAAAGACTGCAAGCGAGAAACGCAATGACCTCCACCGTCATCGACATTCCCGATTCGGTACGCGCCAAGATCGACGTGCGCAACCTGAACTTCTACTACGGCCAGTTCCATGCGCTGAAGGACATCAACATGTCGATCCCCGACCGCAAGGTCACGGCCTTCATCGGACCGTCGGGGTGCGGCAAGTCGACGCTGCTGCGCACCTTCAACAAGATGTATGCGCTGTATCCCGAGCAGCGCGCCGAGGGTGAGATCAACATGGACGGCGACAACCTGCTGACCGCGCGCCAGGACATCGCGCTGCTGCGCGCCAAGGTCGGCATGGTGTTCCAGAAGCCGACACCGTTCCCGATGTCGATCTACGACAACATCGCCTTCGGCGTGCGCCTGTTCGAGAAGCTGTCGCGCTCGGAGATGGACGACCGCGTGGAATGGGCGCTGACCAAGGCGGCGCTGTGGAACGAGGCCAAGGACAAGCTGCATCAGTCCGGCTACGGCCTGTCCGGCGGCCAGCAGCAGCGCCTGTGCATCGCGCGCGGCATTGCCATCCGCCCGGAAGTGTTGCTGCTGGACGAGCCGTGCTCGGCACTCGATCCGATTTCCACCGGCCGCATCGAGGAACTGATCGCGGAGCTGAAGGACGAGTACACGGTCGTGATCGTTACCCACAACATGCAGCAGGCGGCGCGCTGCTCCGACTACACCGCCTACATGTACCTGGGCGAACTGATCGAGTTCGGCGAGACCGAGAAGATCTTCATCAAGCCGCACCGCAAGGAAACGGAAGACTACATTACCGGCCGGTTCGGCTGATCGTTACCGCAGGGCGTAGCATATCCATAAGCGGCCAGGAGAATCCCATGCCAGACAAGCACCTGTCGACCCAGTTCGACGCCGACCTCAACGCGATCAACACCAAGCTGCTGCAGATGGGCGGCCTGGTCGAGTCGCAGATCGAGCTCGCCATGCGCGCGCTGTCCGACTTCGATGGCGAGACCGCCGACCAGGTCATCGCCCGGGAGATCCAGCTCAACGCGCTGGAAGTCGAGATCGATGCCGACTGCGGCAACATCATTGCCCGGCGCCAGCCGACCGCGCGCGACCTGCGCCTGGTGATGGCCATCTCCAAGACCATCACCAACCTGGAGCGCGCCGGCGACGAAGCCGAGAAGATCGCCAAGCGCACCAAGCACATCATGGAAGACGCGTCGGCGCACAGCATCAATTACGCCGAGGTCAAGCTCTCGGGCGAGATGGCGATCTCGCTGCTGCGCCAGGCGCTGGACGCCTTTGCGCGCCTGGACACCGTGGCGGCGGCGCGCATCGTCAAGGACGACAAGGCCATCGACGAGGAATTCCGCGGCTTCGTGCGCAAGCTGATCACGTACATGATGGAAGACCCGCGTACGATCTCGGTCGCGCTGGATTTCCTGTTCATCGCCAAGGCGGTGGAGCGCATTGGCGATCACGCCAAGAACATCGCGGAATTTATCATTTACATTGTCAAGGGGACGGACGTCCGCCATGTCTCGCGCGAGGACATGGAGCGCGAAGCGCTGAGCTGAACTCAGCCGCCCACGGAGAACAATTACATGCCAAGCAGTATTCTCGTTGTCGAAGACGAACCGGCGATCGCCGAACTGATCGCCGTGAACCTGCAGCACGCGGGGCACTATCCGATCCGGGCCTACAACGCCGAGCAGGCGCTGTCGCTGATGAGCGATGTGCTGCCCGACCTGGTGCTGCTCGACTGGATGCTCCCGGGCAAGTCGGGCGCGAACTTCGCCAAGGAGTTGCGGGCCAACGACCGCACCCGCCAGATCCCCATCATCATGCTGACCGCCCGCGGCGAGGAGCAGGACAAAGTGATGGGGCTTGAGGCCGGCGCCGACGACTACGTCACCAAGCCGTTCTCGCCCAAGGAACTGCTGGCGCGGATCAAGGCGGTGCTGCGCCGCCGTGCGCCGCAGCTGACCGACGATGTGGTGGCCATCAACGGCCTGCGCCTGGACCCGGCCACGCACCGTGTCACCGGCCAGGACGACAGCGGCGCGATCAAGCTGGAGCTGGGTCCGACCGAGTTCCGCCTGCTGCACTTCCTGATGACGCATCCGGAACGCGTGCACAGCCGCTCGCAACTGCTCGACCAGGTCTGGGGCGACCATGTCTTTGTCGAGGAGCGTACCGTCGACGTCCATATCAAGCGCCTGCGCGCCGCGCTCACCCCCGGCGGCTACAGCAATATGATCGAAACCGTGCGCGGCAGTGGCTACCGCCTGGCGCGCACGCCCGGCGCCTGACGCGCCGGACATGGGAGGGCGGCTTGACGTGCTGCCCTGCCAGAGCCCACGCTGCTGGCAGGGCGCGGCGAATTCGTGGCACACTCCGTCGCAACCCTGCAGCCTTCCGTGGCTGCCAGCCTGAACCCTGCGCATGAATGTCATCTGGGCCCGTTCCGTGGCCATCCTGATCAGCCTGCTGGTGCTGTCCGCCGGTGTTTACCTGGCCGTGGGCCCGGTGCCGGCGCTGGCGCTGGCATGCGTATCGCTGCTCGGGCTGCTGTTCTACTACCTGTACCAGATCAACCGCCTGTGGAAGGTGCTTGATGCGCCGGTCTACGGCGAGATCCCCAGTGCACTCGGGCTTTGGGGCGAGGTGTATTACCGGCTGCACCGGCTGGTCAAGCGCTGGCGCACCCAGGTGCTGCAGGTCGAGCAGCAGCACACGCGCTTTATCCAGGCCATCCAGGCTTCGCCCAACGGCGTGCTGATGCTGGACGACGCCGACCAGATCGAGTGGTGCAACGACGTGGCCGAGCAGCATTTCGGCCTGAACGCGCGGCGCGACGTGCGCCAGCGCATCACCCACCTGATCCGCCGCCCCGAGTTCGTCCACTACCTGACCCGGCAGCGCTTCGATGACCCACTGGTGATGCGCGACATGGGCGAGCACAAGCACAGCGTGATCGCGGTGCAGATCCTGCCCTATGGCGACAACCGCAAGCTGGTGATCACGCAGGACATCACCAAGCTCGAAAACACCGAGGCGATGCGGCGCGACTTCGTTGCCAACGTGTCGCACGAACTGAAGACGCCGCTGACGGTGCTGACCGGCTTCCTGGAAACCGTGCGCGACCTGCCGGTGTCGGAAGACGACCGGCGCCGCTACATCGACATGATGCTGGCGCAGTCGGTGCGCATGCAGAGCATCGTCGAAGACCTGCTGGCGCTGGCCAAGCTGGAAAGCGATGCGCAGCCGCCCGGCAATGACATCGTGCCGATCCGTGCCATGGTGGCGCACCTGACCCACGACGCCGAGGCGCTGTCGCAGGGACGGCACCAGGTCTCGGCCGAGATCGACCCGACCGTCGGCATGCGTGGCGCCGAGACCGAACTGCTGTCGGCGCTGGGCAACCTGGTGTCGAACGCCGTGCGCTACACGCCGGACGGGGGGCGCATCACCATCAGGCTGGCCTGGGAAGAGGGTCATGCCGTGTTCTCGGTGGCCGATACCGGCCTGGGCATCGCTCCCGAGCATATTCCCCGGCTGACCGAGCGCTTCTACCGCGTGGACCGCAGCCGCTCGCGCGACACCGGCGGCACCGGGCTGGGGCTGGCCATCGTCAAGCACGTGCTGTCACGCCACCATGCGGACCTGCGCGTGACCAGCGAAGAGGGCCGGGGCAGCGTGTTCCGCGTGATCTTCCCGCTTGAACGCAGCCTGCGTTCGGCCGGGGAGGGCGCGGACATGCCAGCGCCAGGCAGCGGCCCGACCGCGCCGCCGCAGTCGCCGGACACCTCGCGGCGCGCCGCCTGACCCGTAAAGGAAAACCCCGCCGCGGCGGGGTTTTGCATGTTATGCCTCAGGGAAGCCTCCTCGGCTCCTGGCGCAAGGTGGGCAACAGAAGCCCGCTCAGGGCATCCCCCCAAACATCACCAGCATATCGTTCTGACTCACATGTGGACGCTTCGAGCGCGTCTGCTTGCGTGCATAGTTGCCGTCCGGCTGCATGATCCACGCCGAGGCGTTGTCGCGCAGGTGCACCTGCAGGCTTTCCTTGATGACGCGTGCCTTCAGCGCCTTGTCCAGCACCGGGAAGGCAACTTCCACGCGGCGGAACAGGTTGCGGTCCATCCAGTCGGCGCTGGACAGGTACAGCACCTCTTCGCCGCCGGCGTAGAAGTAGTAGACGCGGTGGTGTTCCAGGAAGCGGCCGATGATCGAGCGCACCGAGATGTTCTCGGACATGCCCGGCACGCCCGGCATCAGCGCACACACGCCGCGCACGATCAGGTCGATCTTCACCCCCGCGCGCGAGGCCTTGTACAGCTCGTCGATGATCGATGGCTCCAGCAGCGCGTTCATCTTGGCGATGATGCGCGCGGGCTTGCCGGCGCGCGCGTTGCGGGCCTCGGCGCGGATATGGTCGACCAGGTTGCTCTGCATGGTGAAGGGCGACTGCCACAGGTGGTTCAGCCGGATGGTGCCGGCGGTGCCGGTCAGCAGCTGGAACACGTGATGCACGTCTTCGCAGATCTCCTCGTTGGCCGTCAGCAGGCCGAAGTCGGTGTAGAGGCGGGCGGTGCGCGGATGGTAGTTGCCGGTGCCGAGGTGGGCGTAGCGCCGCAGCTTGACCTGCTTGGCCTTGGGGCCGGTGGGCTCGCGCCGCACGATCAGCAGCATCTTGGCGTGGCACTTGTGGCCGACCACGCCGTAGATCACGTGTGCGCCCGCGGATTCCAGGCGCTCGGCCCAGTTGATGTTGGTTTCCTCGTCAAAGCGCGCCAGCAGCTCCACCACCACGGTCACTTCCTTGCCGTTGCGCGCGGCAGTCATCAGTGCTTCCATCACCAGCGACTCATTGCCGGTGCGATAGACGGTCTGCTTGATCGCGACCACGTTGGGGTCGGCCGCGGCCAGCTGCAGCAGGTCGAGCACGGAACTGAAGCTCTCGTACGGGTGGTGCAGCAACACGTCCTGCTGGCGCATCACGTCGAACATTGACGCGCCGGCGGAGAAGGCCTTGACCGGCGCGGGCACATATGGCGCAAACTTCAGCGCGGGCCGGTCCACCATGTCGGGGATCTGCATCAGCCGCACCAGGTTCACCGGGCCGGAAACACGATACAGGTCCTGCTCGGCGAGGCCCGATTCCAGCAGCAGCCGGCGTGCCAGCGGTGCCGGCGTGTCCGACGAGACTTCCAGGCGCACCGTGTCGCCGAAATGGCGCGTGGGCAGCTCGCCCTGCAGCGCCTCGCGCAGGTCGGTGATCTCGTCTTCCGAGACGAACAGGTCGGAGTTGCGCGTGACGCGGAACTGGTAGCAGCCGTGCACGGCAATCGCCGGGAACAGCTCATGCACGAAGCCCTGCATGAAGGACGACAGCATCACAAAGCCATACGGGTAGCCCGACAGCTTCTCCGGCATCTTTACCACGCGCGGCAGCGCGCGCGGCGCCTGCACGATGGCCAGGTCGGCCTCGCGGCCGAAGGCGTCCTTGCCGGACAATTCCACCACGAAGTTCAGGCTCTTGTTGAGCACGCGGGGAAAGGGGTGGGC